>NZ_PIZM01000010.1:0-49620 GCF_002835465.1 Psychromonas sp. psych-6C06
TTTACAAGCAATCGAGGACATCCCAACTTCTATGTTGAACAAGGGATACAATTTTATTTATTTCAGTCGTCATCACATGGAATATTTCAGTTCAATTGTTAAAATTGCCTTGAAAATGAAATTAAAGAGAATATTTGAAGACTTTATTGATTTTAAGATGCAGTAAGCCTTAGTGGAAACTAATGCTATGTGTTTATGATGATGCGCCGTTATTGTTAATGATATATTCGTCGTAGTTTATTTTGACCTGAAATCCACTGCTTACCTGTATGCTCAGCAAATAATGCCAACTCTTCTAATGATCCCACTGCTCCGTGATATTCTTTGCCAAAATCATTCGCTAACTTAAGCCAGATTTCGTTATCTAGCCCAAGTATGCCTAGCAAAGCAGGAGTTTTCTCTGATATTACACCACGCTTGCCTTCCCGAAGAATACGCCCACTCCAATCAACCAACTCAAGATAATCAATCAGTGAAAAATGAATGCCTTGTGGTTGATGCTGTTGCTCTGCACCAATAAATTTAACCAGTGGCTTGCTTTCAACTTCCCCTTTATTTTCCGTATCGTTTGACTTGTTATGTAACCGTTCAAATACAGAGGTATATTCAGATTCTTCAACACTTGCTGACATCTTTGCACGGATAGGGTTCAAGTCTACATAGGCCATGCAAGTCAACAGTGCTTTTTCATCGAGTAATGCTTGTGATTTAAACCGACCTTCCCAGAAGCGCCTTTGCACTTGTCTTCTTTGTTTGCTTTACAGGCTATAAACTCATTTAAACAACGCATAAACCACGAGATGCTTGATAAACGTTGGCGCCACTCGGTAATCACTTCAAGCGCATTCTCTTTTTGGGCATCTGAATTCAACTCCCCTTTCTGCCATCTCGATACAATTGGTGTCAGTGAGTATATTTTATTCCAACGCTCGCATATTTCGCTGTCAGAACAATGAGCTAACGCTTCTTCATTAACAAACAATACAAGATGATAATGGTTAGACATGATCGCATAAGCACAAATTTCAATAGGAAACACATCCGTTAAATATTTCACTCTATCAATAACCCACTGACGTCGATGTTCAAAGCTTTGCCCTGTGTATTTGTCTTCGCCACACAAAAAGGCACGGCGGACACAGCGGGAGATACAATGGTAATAAGGGGTATCGGAAAGTGAAATTAAGCTATCGCGAGATTGAGTCATAAAACCTCCAACTAATTACCTATGGTGTATATACAACCATAGGTTAATCGCGGAGTTCAGTCAAAAAGATACGGCTGTCCCCGTTTATCCGTATCCGTATGCCCCTAGAATGCAGAAAGCCCATCAACGGGGCAAACCTTTGATGGGACTATAGAAAGCTAGGGCTGTCGATTTGATCAGGATTTAGCCGACTCGCACCAACAACTGAACGCTTTTCACTCTGCATGTTTGCAATATTTTGACTTAAACCCATAAGTATTGTGTCTAGACGTTCAAGCTCTCTCTTTGACGCCTCAATCATATTACCTAGCTCAATACCTCGACTTGAGGAATCCCCTTCTGAAATAACTAAACCCGAATATTCTTTTTCTAAGTTGAATGAGATTTTGCGCTGTTCACTGATTTTAGCCAAAGTAGTGAGTCTTTCGTGTCGCAACCTTTCAATCTCGTTAAGAGCGGCATCGTACAAAGCTCTTAAATTTTTTCTCTTCTTCGTTGAAAATGAGTGGTCGATAAATTCTGAATCATTCTCGCCTCTATCATTATAGTATTCCATCGGAAGATCGTATTTATCAGGGCGATCATGATGCCGATATTTATTAAAACTTTCTAAAACATCTGCAAATTCAATTGTCTCTCTTTGGCTTACTTCTTGGACCTCTTTCAATGTTTCATCACTAGCTTCACTACCCAGGTATTTTCTAGCTAAAACCAAAAACTTATCAGCTGAGTACATATGGAAATCTTTTTTAACGACGCTAACGAACTCTTCTGTAAGCTCCGGTCTAGGCCCAATAGTCACTTTACCTGCTAGTTCCCACCAATCTTCTTTACTATCATCAGTAATGAAGATTACACTGTTATCTTCCTCTTTGGCTTTTTCCAATAACTGCTTCCAGACAATCAAATCACCGTAAGGTCTACATTTTTCCTTTAATACCTTGCAATCACCATTAACTTTCTTGGTCTTAGCATCCATATAACCAGGAGGTATCTGTTGTTCATACCGTTTAGCGCCGTCCATGATAATTTCTTCTAATGTCTTATCAGAATAGCTTTCACCTGTTCGTCCTTCAAAAATCAAACCAAGGGAGTCTTTTATATCGTCGTTAACAATTCGGTCTGTATGTACTGCTTTGTTCCCGTTAAGCTCTGTTTTCAACTCTTCGAATACATCGTCTAATTTGTCCAGAATTTCAGATTTCACAAATGGGTGTTGAGTAGACTCTTTGAGACTTTTTCTGACCTTTCCAATGCTATTGATGCTATCTTCATAACTCTTTTTTTGCGCATTAATAGTCGTAATTCGGTTTTTCAAATATTCCGCGGCAGCCTGATGAGGCAGGAAAATTCGGTCTTTTATCTGTTCCATCAAAGCCAAAAAATCTTGTCGGGTAGTATCAGAATACCTGTAAAGGTTTAGTAAAATATTCGCATCAAAAACAAACAGGGAGTTTTCCCAAATATCAGTTAATTTGGTTTCATCATGCTTGAAATGGCCAGGAAATACATTTTTCATCGACACCCTTATATTTGAAAATTATTTAATTGCCTTATTATTGGCGACAACTTGCTATTAAACAATAGGTTATTTCTATCTTGATTGTTTATTTGATTTCGACCTAATCGGCGACACCCAAAGACCAATTATAATAACTAGTTGTTTTTATTCGTTTCAAACTTTGGGTGCTCATCTTTTTTTTCGGCAGAAAGTTATCAAGCTATTATCGTGTTTCGCTATTTACATCGCCCACTAATGGCGCAAATTCACCAAGCGATTGCGCCGGCTGGATTGATTATTTACGAAACCTTCATCACTGAGAACAGGCAATTTGGACGCCCGAATCGTGATGCCTTTTTATTGCAAGAGAATGAATTAAACATGCTCTTGCAAGGCTGGCACTGTTTGCACTATTTTGAAGGGATAAAGCGCAATCCAGATCGCGCGATTGCACAGATAATCAGTCAAAAACCGTACGTTTAACTTTCTGTAGATTACTTTAACAGCGCCTGCTGTAGCCAAGATTGGAACTGCGCTTTAGGTAGCGCACCATTTAAAGTATCCACCACTTTTCCCTGTTTAAACACCATTAATGTTGGGATACTACGAATATGGTATTGCGCCCCCAGCTGCTCCTGCGTTTGAGTATCTACCTTCACAAACCGTACTGTTTTGTGTTGCTGCGCAATATCACTAAAAATAGGTGCGAAGTTAATACAGGGACCACACCATGGCGCCCAAAAATCAACAACCACAGGTTGTGCTGCATTAATCAACGCATTTAAATTTACCGCGGTACCTTCAATCGGCGCACCTTGTAAGAGATCCATTTTACAGCGACCACAACTAGGATTAGCATCGATACGCGTTATCGGTAATCGATTCATCGATTGGCAGTGGGGGCAACGGGTGTTGATCATCGTCATGCTTATTTACTCACTTTATTATTTGAATTGATTTTGCTGATTAATATAAAACGCCAATTGACGAATGCCTTGTTCGCGTTCAATTTCTGTTTGCTCACTGAAATTAAGGCGCATGCAGTGTCGATATTTCCCCGTTGCTGAAAACAACGTGCCGGGTGCGATACTCACTTCCCCCTCTTTACACTGGGAAGCAAGTTTAACCGTATCATAGTCTTTGTTTAGCTCGACCCATAAAATATAGCCCCCCTGTGGAAAGCTAATACGCGTATCACTAGGAAACTCACGCTTGATACATTTAATTAAATGATCTCTTCCCTGTTTATATAACAAACGCACCCGCCGCGTATGCTTGCTATAACCACCAGATTGAATAAAGTCAGCAATGGCGAGTTGTGGTAACGTCGGGCACATAGAGCTACTCACATACTTTACATGGGTCACTTTATCGCGATACCGTCCCGGTGCAATCCACCCCACTCGCACGCCGGGAGCGACGGTTTTAGAAAAAGAGCTACACAGTAAAACACGTCCATCTTCATCAAAAGATTTAATGCTTTTAGGCCGCGGTAACTGATAACTAATATCTCCATAAATATCATCTTCGATAATGCAGATATCATAACTTTGCGCTAACTGATAAAGGCGTTTTTTATCAGCCTCTGGCATGCTATAACCCATCGGGTTATTACAGGTTGGCGTCACTAAAATCGCCTTAATAGGCCACTGTTCAAGAGTTAACTCTAGCGCCTCTAAACTTAAACCGGTTGAGGCATTGGTAGGGATTTCAATCGCTTTTAAATTAGCGGCTTTAATCGCTTGCATTGAACCATAAAAACTCGGTGACTCCACAGCGACGACATCCCCGGGATTTGTCACTGCACGTAAACAAACCGACAAACCTTCTTGGCATCCAGAGGTGATCACCAGATCATCTGGGTGTAATAGTGCACCAGAATTAAGCGCTAATTTAGCAATCTGTTCACGTAATACTAACGCTCCCTTTATATCGCCATAGGGCAAGCTCAATGCCATTTGATGGCGCATCAATTGCGACATTTTTTTCAGCAAAGGTGTTAACGTCGCCTCACTCATATTAGGCATTGCATGTTGCAACTGGATCGTATCCACGCCCTCTTTGGTCAGTAATACCTCTAACACCTCTTGCCATTGCGACACTTCAATTGGGCGCTGTGCAGGCCGAGAAGTTTCTGGCAATACTGGAGGTGTTGCTTGATAACAGACGAAATAACCGGATTTAGGGCGTGCTTCAATCAAATTTTCTAGCTCAAGCTGATGATAGCCCTGTTGTACGGTTGAAATGCTAACTTGGTGCTCTGCCACTAATTGACGAATAGAGGGCATTTTATCACCCACAACAAATAAACCGGCATAGATATCGTCACGTAACTGATTCGCTATTTTTTCGTATAATTTCATACTCATCACCTTCTTATCATTCAACCGTATCATCCTATATAAGAAACACGCGATCAAACCACACAGATAACAGAAATATGTGCAATACAGAAGCTAAAACAGCACATCTGTATCGTAAATATAGTTTATTTTGGGTCTGTATCCAAAAACGGCAATCACTACAATAATTATTCAGTGATTTAAAGGAGGAGATACTATGAAGATTAAAAACGGCATACTCAATGGCTTACGTCGCCATCAAACACGTCAACAGCTTAAATATATACCTGAGCATATTTTTAAAGATATCGCGCGTACGCCTGCTGAGGTCAATAGAGAGATCAATAAGCGCTCTATCACATCACTTATATTAACCGGTTTACGCCGATTACAACGATTACAACGATTACATCGAGGAGGTTAATATGGATGGTTCACTTATTTTAGCAATTTCATTGTTTGCCTTCGTGATGTCTGTGACACCGGGGCCAAACAATATTATGTTGCTCGCCTCTGGGGCGCAATTTGGTTTTCAAAAAACTTTACCTCATATTTTCGGGATTTTACTGGGAATGGCAAGTCTACTCTCTGCTGTTTTACTTGGTTTGGGCGCCGTTTTTGAGTTATACCCAGCGCTATATGATCTGCTAAAAGTATTGGGGAGTATTTATCTCTGTTGGCTTGCATGGAAAATCGCCAATGCCCCCACCAATGATCAACTGCGTGATAACAAGCATCGTAGCGATAAACCGATGAGTGTGTTTGGCGCGTTAGTATTCCAGTTTGTGAACCCTAAAGCATGGGCAATGTGCATTGGCAGTATCAGTAGTTTTACCTTGGCTGGTGAGCAATATATCGAATCGGGATTGTGGATCATGCTCTGCTTTGCACTGATGGGGTTTATTGCGATTAGCCTATGGGCTTATTTAGGAATGGAAATTGCAAAATGGTTAACCACAGCAAAACGTAAACAGCGTTTTAATTACGCCATGGGCTTAATGACCTTTGCCACGCTGTTTTTTATCATCGCTTGATGAAACTAAAATACGCATAACTTAAAATAGAGGCATCTGTTGTGAAACCAGCGAATCAAAATTATCCCCTTCTGGGAGAAAAGGTAAAATAGCGTCGGCAATCGGCTTAAGTTGTTTATCAATATAATGCTGATAGTCGATGCTTGAACTGACATATTCAATCGGCTCGGGGCCATTAATAGTGATGAGATAAGCGATACGCCCTTGGCGCTGATAACGTAGCGGACGCCCCAGTTTTATGTTTTGCGCATCGGCGAATCTGGCTGCCCGCACCTGCGGAGGCACATTTTTCACATAGGCATCTAAGCGTCGTCGAAGGCGTTTATGATATACAAGTTGTGTATCTAGTTGGCCCGCTTTGAGTTGGCTGACGGTTTCGATAATAAACTGTGTCACGCTTTGCTTGGCAAATACTTTCTCAAACAGGGTTTCTTGGAACAGTCTCGCTAATTCAGTCCAATCACTGCGCACGCTTTCAAGCCCTTTAAAAATGATTTCATTACCCTGCTCGGTGGTTTTTAATCCCGCATAGCGTTTTTTCGATCCCGACTCCGATCCCCTTAACGTCGGCATAAAAAATTGACTAAAACAGGTCTCATATTCAATTTCCAATAATGAAGGCAGTTGAAATTCTTCAGCTAATTTTTGTTGCCAATGCAAATTGATTCGTTGCTCAAGCATCTTGCCGATCTCATTAGCATCGCCTAATTTTTGACAACCCTCAAGCCATACAAAAGTGGAGTCGGTATCACCATAAATCACCTGATAACCCAGCTTTTCAATAAACTCGCCAGTTTCAATCATAATTTGATGGCCACGAAGCGTAATAGAGCTTGCTAATCGGGTATCATGAAAGCGGCAACCCGCAGAGCCTAATACGCCATACATACTGTTCATTATGATCTTAATCGCGTGCTGAAAGGGTTGATTATTGGCTTTTTTGGCGCTTTCTCGTGCGAGACTCAAGCCGTCTAAAATATTGGGCAAATGATGCTCTGTACGACTAAACCTTGCCCCTCTAAAACCTGCAATGCTCTGTGTTTCAGGCTCTTTAAGCCCTTCAATCATCCCTAGCGGGTCAATCTTAAAAGTACGAATAATAGAGGGATATAGCGATTTGAAATCAAGTACTAACACCCAATCATATAGCCCAGGTTTAGAGTCCATCACAAAGCCACCCGGCGAATGTTGCGCCTCAACATCGCCAATGTTAGGTGCTATGTAACCACTGCGGTGTAATAGAGGTAGGTATAAATTGGTAAAAGCGGCCACCGAAGCGCCACGTCTATCCAGTGCTAAACCGGTCAACTCCGCACGTTGAATCGCATATTCAATTAATTGTGCATGCTCAAAAATACGCGCGACTAATAGGCAGTCTTGCAGGTTATAGGCAGCTAATTTAAGTGGTGTGTGCTCATATTGATATTTTATCTCTAAGCCTTTATCAACAAACTTGCTGTTTTCCTCGGTGATCAACTTGCCCTCTGAGAAAAGACTTTGACTGACCGATTCCAAGCTGTAACTTTCAAAGTGACGGCTACTGTTTTTTAATTGCTCAATACCATCTAGCACAACGCGTCCGGCTAACTTTAAACTACCTTGGCCACTGTTATCTTGATGGGCATACCATTGTAACGCTTGATTATCACGCCCTAAACACAGTTTTAAATGGTGATATTTGGCGCGTTCAGCCAGTAGTCGCATATCAAAATTGACCACCGCCCAACCGATGATGATATCGGGATCATGTTGTTGAAACCATTTTTGTAAGGCGAGTAACAGACTCAGTTCATCCTTTACCCAGAGTATATTAACGTTATCGCAGGGTTGTGGCTCTCCGACCATGATGACACAGCTTTGGCTTTCATCAGGCAGTGTTAATCCGATACTATACAAAACCTGCTCGGGGCTACATTCGATATCTAAGGAGACAGTTACCAGCGAGGCGCTATTCTTGGCAGGGCTGATTTTGGGATTATGGCAAGTGTAATAAGCACCGTGTTTTATGATCTCACCTGTCACTTTCACGCTACCAAAAATAAAACGTTCCATCAGATAACGGTCGATGACTTTAATATCCGCTTCAAAAATTGCAATCCCGTGATCTGTCAATGCATGTTCAAGGCGTCTTGACGATTTTAATGATTGGCTATAAATCGCCACTACTTTTTGTTGCCCAAAGGTCATCAGGGGTAATAAACGTAGTTCATCAAAAACGAGGCCTTTAGCCGAGAAAATATCTTGTGTTTCTTGAAGATCATCCTGTTTGATTAAAAAAACAGCGCGTTGCCCAGTAAGTACAATCTGACAGGGGCCCTGCTCCGTTTTAATCCAGAAAATAAGCTCAATGCCAATAGCAGTATCACGCTGTTGTCGTGATAATATTAAACCTTCAAGCTGTGTGATATTTTCCATAGGAGCTCTTATTTTAGCGGGAGTTCAAGTTTAACACAGTCAGATTAAACACAAAGCAACGAACTAGGCTATATTAAAAAGAGTGCGCTAACTCTCTCATTAATCTAGGTAATTTCTTAGAGGATCAATATGCAAAACTATACAACACTTCCAGACATGATCCAGCATGTAGTGAATACCTACATGCACTCTTCGGCATTGAATTATAAAGTTAATGGTCAATGGCAAGCCCTTTCAAGTGAAAAGTTTTATGAGACAATTCGACGCTTAACCCTTGGTTTGCGTGCTTTAGGCGTTAAAGAGAATGAAGGTTTTGCGATCATCTCTCCTCCCTCTCCGCAATGGATCATGATGGATCTTGCGATCATGTTAAACCGCGCTATTTCGGTGCCAATGTTTGCCAATGTCTCCAGTAAACATTTTGAATTTCAGAAAAAAGACAGCAACATTAACTATATTTTTATCAGCGACAGTAATTTACTCGACGACACTATTTGTAACGAATTAACCGGATTTAAAAAAGTCATTTCACTAGACAGTAATTACAGTGAAAAAAATGGTTTAACTTTCCAAAAGCTACTGGCGTTAGGCGACCAACTTTCCAATCAACAGCCTCAACTGTTTGCTTTAATGCGAGATGCTGTTAATGCCAGCGATATTGCCACCATTATTTATACTAGCGGTTCTACTGGCATGCCTAAAGGTGTCGAGCTCAGCCACGAAAATATAATTTCACAAATTAAAGCGACTGGCGAACGTTTCCCACTCGATCCGAGCCGCGATAAAATTCTCACCTGTTTACCCCTAGCGCATGTATTTGAGCGCATGGTTAGTTACTATTACCTGTCCACAGGCACGCCACTTTATTTTGCTGATGATATAAAAAAAGTGGGCGATCTATTACGCGAGATTAAACCAACAGTTATCACACTGGTGCCTCGATTACTGGAAAAAGTGTACGCTAAAATGCATAGCCGAATCGATGAACAATCTTCGATTAAACGTAAACTAATGAGCAGTGCCTTTGAACGCGCTATCACTAAGGTGCCCGCTAAAAACACCCTCGCAGATAATGTCTTTGATAAGCTTATTTACAGTAAATTGCGTGCCGCGTTAGGTGGTAATTTACAGATGCTGATTGTCGGAGGCTCAGCCTTAAGTGAAAGCATGGAGCATTTCTTCAAAAATATCGGTTTTAATATTTATCAAGGTTATGGTTTAACGGAAACTTCTCCCGTGTTAGCAGTTAATTATCCAGGTCATGTTCGCTACCGCACAGTGGGAAAAATCTATCCCGGCGTTGAAGTTAAAATTGCCAGCGACAATGAAATACTAGCCAAAGGCCCTAATATTATGATCGGTTATCATAATAATACCCAAGCCACGCAAGAAACCATCAATGATGAAGGTTGGCTTCATACTGGTGATTTAGGCTCACTCGATAGCGATGGATATTTAACCATCACAGGGCGTAAAAAAGAGTTATTTAAAACCTCGAACGGCAAATATGTTAGCCCTGTACCCATTGAACAACGCCTGTGTAAATCACCGCTCATCGATATGGCCGCAATTATTGGTGAAAACCGCCGTTTTGTCTCCTGCCTACTTTTCCCTGACTACGAAAACCTGGATGCGATTCGAGCACATCGCGGTTATAGCGATATGAGTAACAGTGAATTTTTAAATTCCAGTGAAGTACGTAAAGAGATAAAAATCGCAGTACAACAGGTTAACGATCAACTCAGCGCTTGGGAAAAAGTACAAAAATATAAATTTGTAAAACACCCTATTACTATTGAAACTGGTGAATTAACACCGACTATGAAACTTCGTCGCCATGTTGTGGAGGAGAAGTTCAAACAAATTATCGATGATTTTTACAGTGAGTAGTTAAGCGATTTTTTTATGAACTAATTAGGAGTTCACGATGAAAGAGAGATTAGCGATTGTAGAGGGAATACGAACCCCATTTTGCCGAGCAGGCTCAGAAATGGCAGGCATTGCACCCGATGATTTAGCTGCGGTGATAGTTAAAGAGTTGTTAGCAAAAACCAACGTCGATATTAACCTTATCGATGAACTGATCATGGGCAATGTGGGTCAACCTTCTAACGCCTGTAATATCGCAAGGGTGATCGCCTTAAAAGCGGGGTTACCTGAACATCTTATCGCTTATACCGTGCATCGTAATTGTGCCTCCGGTATGCAGTCTATCACCACTGGATATGAAAAAATGCTAGCCGGAAATGGCGAGATTGTGATTGCCGGTGGCACAGAAAGCATGAGCCAATACCCACTGAAATTTGGCAGTAAAATGACGCAACTGTTTGCCGATTTAATGAAAGCCAAAACAACACCACAAAAACTCACTACTCTTTCACAGTTTCGCCCGCACTTTCTTAAACCAGTTATCTCTATTGTTGAAGGGTTGACGGATCCTATTTGTGGCTTAAATATGGGGCAAACTGCTGAAGTGCTAGCACGTGAGTTCAGCCTATCGCGCAGTGAACAAGATACCTTCGCTTTAAACTCCCATTTAAAAGCAGCTAAGGCACAACAGTCAGGATTTTTTGAGCAAGAGATCCACCCTATTTTATTACCACCTCATTACAACAAAGTACAACAACAAGATAACGCTATCCGCACGGATCAAAGTATTGAAAAACTCGCTAAGTTAAGACCTTTTTTTGATCGTGCAGCAGGCACCATTACCGTGGCAAATGCTTGCCCGATAACCGATGGTGCTGGCGCGGTATTAATTATGTTAGAGAGCAAAGCCAAAGCATTGGGTTATCAGCCACTCGGTTACCTTAAAGATTATGCCTACGCGGGGTTATCACCAGATAGAATGGGGCTTGGACCCGTTTACGCTACCAGCAAACTTTTAGATAAATCAGGCATGAGTATGAGCGACTTTGATCTTATAGAGCTCAACGAAGCCTTTGCAGCCCAAGTTATCGCTAATCAACGCGCCTTTGAATCTGCCCTTTTTTCACAAACCTACCTCAACAAAGATAAAGCATTAGGGCCGATTGATGATGAAAAACTTAACGTACATGGAGGCGCAATTGCCTTAGGTCATCCCGTTGGAGCAACCGGAACTAGGTTGGTTATTACCATGCTCAAGGCATTGCGAAGCAAAAAGCAGAACAGCGGTTTAGTGACACTGTGTATCGGCGGTGGTCAAGGCGCAGCACTTGCCTTAGAGGTTGAATAAGCACAAAAATTAAAAACCAGATAATGAGTTACCACTGACATTCTCAGGAGTACGCATAATGAATTTTGATTTATCAATTAATAATTCTGGGGTCGCCACCCTACTCTTTGATTTTAAAAATGAAAAAGTAAACAAGCTGGATGGAAACACCTTACTTGAACTCAAAGATCACCTCGCCACCTTAAGTCGCGATAACAGTATCAAATTACTGGTATTTAAAAGTGCTAAGGCAGCTGTTTTTATCGCTGGTGCGGATATTAATGAGATAAAAGATATTCGTAGCAAAGAGGAAGCTTACCAAAAAGCAGGTATTGGACAGAAAATTCTGCATCAAATATCACAGCTTCCCTTCCCCAGCTTAGCGGTGATAAATGGTGCTTGTGTTGGCGGTGGCTGCGAACTCGCGTTAGCCTGTACTTACCGTATTATCAGCGATGACAAAAAAGCAGTGATTGGATTACCTGAAGTGAGTTTAGGTATTATTCCCGGCTTTGGTGGTTGCGTACGTTTGCCCAAGCTAATCGGCTTACAAGCCGCACTACAGATGATCCTCAGCGCTAAAGTGGTGGTAGCAAAAAAAGCACTTCGTTTAAAACTAGTCGATGCCATTTATAATCACACGCTAGCAGAGCAGTCGGTTAACGACTTTATAGCGCAATTATTAGCAGATAAAACACTGCCTAAAAAGCTCCTCAAACAGCGTAATAAAACATTGTCGCAAAAATTATTGGAAGACAACCCTCTTGGGCGAAAGCTGATCTTCAAGAAAGCATTTCAAAACCTCCAGCAAAAAACCAAAGGCTTTTATCCCGCCCCTTTTAAAGCATTACAGGTGATTGAAACTATTGTGGATCTATCCATCGAGGATGCACTCGAAGAGGAGTTACATGGTTTCTCAGAAGTGGCCGTCACCGATATCAGTAAAAACCTGATCCAACTCTTTTTCACCAATGAAGCACTTAAAAAAGAGAGTGGTATTAGTGATACAACTATCACGCCACAACAGATAAATAATGGCGCGGTTATTGGCGCCGGAGTGATGGGTGGCGGAATTGCTTGGCTATTTTCTAATAACAATAAAAATGTCCGACTCAAAGATATTCAATGGGATGCCGTCGCAAAAGGTTATCAGACAGCCAATCTGTATTATCAACAGATGAATAAGCGCCGTAAAATCAAACCGAATCAGATCCGTTATCAGATGAATCATATTGCAGGTACGGTCAATTATAATGGTTTCAAACAACTCGATATTGCGATTGAAGCCGTTGTCGAAAACATGGATATTAAAAAAAGTGTTTTAGCAGAAGCGGAAAGTCAGCTCCCCAAAAATGCGATTTTAGCTTCTAATACTTCTAGCCTCTCTATTACAGAGATGGCTAGCGATCTAAAACGTCCTGAAAATATGATTGGTATGCATTTTTTTAATCCCGTTAACCGAATGCCACTGGTTGAAATTATTCCCGGCAAACAAACCAGTCCACAAACGATCGCAAGCACTGTAAAACTGGCTAAACAATTAGGTAAAACACCTATTGTGGTTGGCGACTGCGCTGGCTTTTTAGTCAATCGTATTTTAATTCCCATGCTCAACGAAGCAGCACTTATTTTACAAGAAGGCGGTAATGTCACCGAAATAGACCATTGTCTTGAAGCTTTTGGACTGCCCATGGGCCCCTTTGTACTCGCTGATGAGGTGGGGATTGATATTGGCTTCCATGTAGCGTCTATTTTAGAGCAAGCCTACGGAGAAAGAATGCAGGTTGCCGGATTATTTAAACATATTTATGTCGAAGAGAAACTGTTAGGCAAAAAATCAGGCGCAGGTTTTTACAAGCACCCGATAAAATCGCCCCGTCGCTACAATAAAAATATCGATACGATTTTAACATTCTACCGTGCAGAGCATCATATCAAGTTAAACACTTTCGATAATGAGTTGATGATAGATCGTTGTATCTTAATCATGGTTAATGAAGCGATACGTTGCTTAGAAGAGGGAGTGATAGAAAACCCTGCTTATTTAGATATGGCAATGTTGATGGGAACCGGCTTCCCTGCCTTTCGTGGTGGATTATTAAAATATGCAGACAACCAAGGCCTACAAACAGTTTGTGACAAATTGATGCAACTTAGTGATCAGTATGGTTCACGCTTTGCTCCAGCAGCACTGCTGATCGAAAAAGCAAAAAATGGGCAAACATTTTATGAGGGAGAGAAACATGAGTAAACAACATGAAACACAACAGTCGATGATTGATACCTCTAAAATGAATAGCGCAAAGGCAGCCGCAATGCAACTTGCAGAGTCCGCTCGTGACACCAGCGAACAAACGACGAGTTTTGCCGGTCAACTGTTCATGGGAAGTTTAAAAACTGAGCTTATTTTCCCTTTTCCTAGCCAATCAAGCGCCGAAAAAAAAGTAGGTGATCAATTAGTTAAACAGGTATGCGCGTTTTTAATTGAACACCTAGATGCCGAAAAAGTAGATGAAACACGTACTATCCCGCCTGAAGTCATTCAAGGGCTGGTGGATATGGGGTTATTTGCGATGAAAGTCCCTAAAAAGTACAACGGTTTAGGGTTATCTCAAGTTAACTATAATCGGGTTATGATGGCCGTTTCTGCGCATTGTGGCGCAACGGCAGTGCTATTAAGTGCACATCAATCCATTGGCGTACCGCAGCCTTTAAAAATGTTTGGCACTGAGGCACAAAAAGAGAAATACCTACCCCAATTTCGTGACGGAAAGATATCTGCCTTTGCACTGACAGAGCCAGAGGTTGGATCAGATCCCGCTAAAATGGAAACCAGCGCAACACTGGCGGATGATGGCAAACACTTTTTAATCAACGGTATTAAATTATGGTGTACTAATGGCTTAATCGCCGATGTTCTTGTGGTGATGGCGCAAACGGCACCAAAAACCTTAGCGAATGGGCAACAGGTAAAACAGGTCACCGCTTTTATCGTTGAAAAAGAGATGCCCGGCATGGAAGTCTTACATCGATGTGATTTCATGGGTATTCGTGGTATTCAAAATGGTTTAATTAAATTTACAGATGTAAAAGTGCCCATCGAGAATATTATTTTAGGTGAAGGAAAAGGGTTAAAGCTTGCCCTTGCGACGCTTAATACCGGCCGTTTAACACTACCAGCAGCCTCTGCGGGTATGGGTAAATACTGTTTGGCAGTCGCTCGAGATTGGGGCAATGAGCGGGTTCAATGGGGTATGCCAATTGGCAAGCATGAAGCTGGCGCTAAAAAAATCGCTTTTATCGCATCCAGTACCTTTGCCATGGAAGCGGTCACCTATTTAACCTCGCATATGGCTGATGATCCCAAGCTTGATCTGCGCATTGAGGCCGCCATGGCAAAACTGTTCTGCTCTGAGGTAGCTTGGCAAGTGGTTGATACCACCATGCAACTGCGCGGTGGTCGTGGTTATGAAAAGGCATCGTCGTTAAAAGCACGTGGCGAAAAGCCCTACCCTATTGAGCGCCTAATGCGCGATTGCCGCATCAATCGTATTATTGAAGGCACGACCGATATCATGAAGCTATTTTTAGCACGTGAAGCGATGGATCCCCACCTTAAAGTCGCAGCAGATATACTCAAAAAGAACCTACCGGTCGGTGAAAAAATAGAAGCCGGACTAAAACTAGCGGCTTTCTATGGCAGTTGGTACCCTACACAATGGTTAAGTAGCACACTATGGAGCTCACACCCAAGCCTAGGAAAATTAGCCAAACATATCGATTTTGTAGAAAACACCGCTCATAAATTGGCACGCACTATTTTTCATTATATCGGCTTATACCAAGATAGATTAGAGCGTAAACAGCATATTCTAGGAGTATTGATGGAGATAGGTACAGAGCTGTTTGCCATTTCAGCAACCTGCTCCTATGCAGTTTCTAAACTAAACAACCAACACAGCGATTTAACTCCACAATACCTAGCAGATGTGTTTAGTTTAAATAGCAAACGTAAAATCAAACGTCTATTTGATGAACTGGCTGATAATGATGATAAGAAAGAGAATAAATTAGCCAAGAGTATTTTAAATGGTGAAATGGCGTGGTTAGAGGAAGGCGTGCCTTGGGTTGATTATTAAATTAATAGCTTAATCTTTAGCATTATCTGTTAAGCGAATAAACGATTAATATCGCTTTAGAGGATGTAAAACTAATAAGCACTGGCTGTTATGCTCAGTGCTTACAATCATTGCAATATGATGAAACTAAATTATCTCTTAAACTTACGAGAAGCTAACCCTATTAAACTTAAAGCAAAAATGACTAAAGTCCCTGGCTCTGGCACTCCTTTAGGAGAAAAGGATAAACCGGTTATATCATTTACTAACAATTGGTTCATTGGGTTTAACGCATTAGTGTCTACCCAATCCCAACCTAATGCAACGACATTTCCAAGACCATAACTTCCAGCGATACCAACATTATATCCATTTGCAGTTGCAATAATATCAACCCCTTCCCCTATACCTGTAAATGAACGAAAAAACTCAGTCGCTCCTTCATTTGAATAAGGGTTCGGCAAGTTTGTAGTGAAGCCTAAATCAATACCTTCTTGTGTAAACGTCACCGATGTTCGACTAGCAAAACCAAAACTATCATCTGCTTCAAGCATTGACATTGAATTCACAGCCCAAGAAGCCCCAGACCACTCTGTAACAAGCGTACCGCCATTTAAAACATAGTTGTTCAAGTCCGCATCTCCATCGCGGCGAATTAACCAAACTTGCTCTAAAGTATCTAGCTCTTCTAAAGTAGTAGCCGAGTTAACATTAACAAATGTATGTCCTGCATTTTGAATAGGAGTAGCAAAAGGGGTACTATTTCCCCAAACACCTATAAGGCCAGCGTTTGCGCCTGCACTAATAGCCAAAGCAAAACTTGCTATTACACCTTTCAAAAAAAACTGTTTCATTTGTACTTTTCCTTTAATAATGTTGCATCTAAGTTGAAGAGTTTTTATGATATATAAAAACAAAACCACAAGAAGCAAAAATCACGCCAATATAAAATAAAAATAAAATCACTTTAAAACATAAGGTTATAGAGAAAATAAATTAAACCAATAAATACATGTAAAAAATTCTGACACCAACATCAGCTTTCATAATAATTTCCTAAGATAAAAGATCTGCTTATAAATCAAATTCTATTTATACAAAAAGAATTAATGTTGCGAGCAATAATTACGTAGGAAAAAACTATCACGAACAAAACCAATTTCAATAATACCAATGGAATTGAGAAAGTGAGCTAGTAGTGCGTGGAAAAATGTAAACTACCAAGGCGTGAGTTGTAACATTAAATTTATTTCACTTAAGGGCTAGCAACCTCCCTTAACCAGTAAACCACTTTTTATTATCTATCTGTCACTAAATGAAAAATTAACGATTTATATAGGTATTGCAGCTCGTTTTTCACAAACCATATCACCAAATTAAGCAGTGCTTACTAGGTTCGCTTCCCCCCCCTTTTGAAAGGCCTGATTTCAGCAACCTGCTCCTATACCGTTTCTAAACTAAACAACCAACACAGCGATTTAACTCCACAATACCTAGCAGATGTGTTTAGTTTAAATAGCAAACGTAAAATCAAGCGTCTATTTGATGAACTGGCTGATAATGATGATAAGAAAGAGAATAAATTAGCCAAGAGTATTTTAAATGGTGAAATGGCGTGGTTAGAGGAAGGCGTACCTTGGGTTGATTATTAATACCAAATCCACTAAATAACTGATTTAAATGGTGAAATGGCGTGGTTAGAGGAAGGCGTACCTTGGGTTGATTATTAATACCAAATCCACTAAATAACTGATCAATCTTGCTGGTTAAAAGAAGCTATTTCAGCGTTAAAAATTTCGTAAAGGGAAAAACCATTTACATCAATTTTCGCCTGAACTAACTACTTTTTCCTGCGTAATATTTGATCACTATATTAGCGGAATTGGTATAACACTTTTCTTCATTATTTAATTATGTAGTTAATTATGAACAACCACTAAGCGTCCTTCGCATAAGCTAATGGACGCTTTTTAGTGCGTTATGAAGCCACCACCTATAGCCTATTAACATCACCCTCGAATATTTTAGTCAAGGGCTTTAAACTTTCGCTCTTTTTTTCAACAAATTGTTGTAAAAACAAACAATAAAGATCACCCCCCCCCTAGCCACTTAACTAATAATATAAATAAAACTAACATGTAACAAAATTGTAAATATCATAGTTTATATTACTCCGAAATTGGAGGTATAACGATAAAATGCAATTAAATTCAAAACGTTACAACTTTATGTTTCTACATATTATTTGTGTGGTGGCTGTACTTATAAATTTATTAAGTGGATCGCGTATTCGACTTGTTTCTGATCCGACCTTAATGTGGTTATCCCCTCTATTACCTCAAGGGCAACTGCATCAATTACATCTGCTAGCAGGGATCGCGTTAACTGCCGTTATCTTAATTGCTCCCTTTCTTAATACTAATATCAACAGAAAAAAATCACCTTATCACCGTTGGATAAACCGACTTGGTTACGTCGTTATCATTGGTGCGGTAATAAGTGGCTGGTTAAGTTATTTTTCGAGTCCGCTACTCACGGCATTCGATTTACATTACTTTTTTTCCTGCGCAGTTTTTTTATATATCCTATTGCATGGGATAGTTCATCTACTACAACAGGGAAAGAGTTCTCTTAAAAAAATATTACCGCTCAACACAATACCTATCAGTCGTTGCATATTTCCTATTATTGCGGTTGTTTGTCTATCTAGTTTTATCTATTTACTGCAACAGAAAAACAAAACTACCTCACTTGAAGTGATGCCTATTTCTTATGATCAGTTGATCGAAATTGATGGTTTACCCAACGAACCATTTTGGCAACGCGCAAAAATGGTCAGTGTATTAACGACAGGCGGCGCAAACTTTGCAAATGGACAAACACAAATCACAGTTCAAGCGGTAGCCAATAAAGAGGAGGTTTATTTTCTGTTCACTTGGCAGGATTCAACACAAAGCTTACAGCACCTTCCTTTAGAGAAGCGCAATAACCAATGGCAGATTAAGCAACAAGGTTTTTATCAATTTGATGAGCAACGTTATTATGAAGATAAATTTGCTGTCATGCTGTCAACACATTGTGAGTCTGGTGCTGATGGAACAGCACATTTAGGCCCTCAACCTATTAAAGATAAACCCAGTAACTTTCACGGAAAAGGTTATCACGCCAGTTTAGATGGGCGAACGCGTGATTTATGGCACTGGAAAGCAGTGCGAACTAACGATATGTTTCTCGCCGATGACAATCACTTTACTTCCCCTAAAAATGTGCGGACGGGAGAGCGACGCTACACTGCCGGTTACAATGCAGACGCCAAAGAAGGTGCCGGTTATGTAACGAATTGGCAATGGTATTCTGCACACACGATCACCCCCAAACGTCTGCCGATTAATGCAGATACTTTTCAACAAGATAAGATAGTTTCTAACCTGAAAATATTACCTTGGTTTGAAAGTACCCCTTACAAACTGAGTAATGACAACTATGCTGAGGGCAGCGTAATACCCTCCGTATTATACCGATCCAACCGATTTGAAGGAGATCGTGCAGATGTTCGTGCCCGCGGTCAGTGGCAAGCGGGAAAATGGACATTAGAGCTTTCACGTAAACGTGATACAGGCTCTACATATGATATTTTCTTACAAAATAATGTATGTCTGTGGGTATCAGCATTTGACCATTCTCAAATAGCCCATACTCGCCATGAACGACCTTTTAAGTTGGTGTTTTCATCATGGTAAAACGTATCTTAATTTTAGTTATTACCCTGCTATTGACTGCCTTTTATCTACTTAAGGGAGAACAATCTCCGGTGCAGACCCAAGATTTACGTTTTGAAAAAATTAGCCACTCAGGAGAGAAATTAACACCTTGGCAAGGACCTTGGGACTGTGTCTTTGATAAACATCATGGCTTGTTATGGGAAGTAAAAAAAGATGATGAATCAATTCATGATGGCTACTGGACCTATTCATGGTTTGATGGACAACGTGGCGTTGAAAATATGGGAGACTGCTATTTTCAACCCAGCCGCTGTGATGTGCTTGACCTTATTACAAAAACAAACCAACAAAAACTCTGCGGTGTGAATCAGTGGCGTCTACCATCTCACAATGAATTACTAACCTTACTCATGACGAATGATCGCCCAAATGAAAATAATCTAGCCGTTGATTATTTTCCTCATATGCAACGTGGTGATTTTTGGACCAGTGTGCATTCCATGCCACTCATAAAACGTTATCGTGAGATAAACCAAGGAGCAGTTGCTGTTAACTTCCTCCATAGCGACTCATTGGTTTTACCTTATCGAAATGCAGCTTTTGTCATTTTAGTGAATGACAAATTTCCCGCCTCGCATTCAAAATAAACGAATGTGCGGTCATTATTTTAATAAGTCGATTTTTTTAAATAAAATATCACATTGCAAGGATGTATGATGAAAACATATGTTAACGCTATTTTACCACTTACTTTAGCTTGCTTAACACACACAGTAAGTGCTAGTAGTTCACAACACCGCCTAGTATGGGATACAAATCCTTCATCACAAGCAACCATAGGATTTACTCCCACTGGAAGTCGTAATCATTATGTAAAATATGGTTTGAGTACCAACGAAATTCAGTGGCAAACGGAACGTGTTAATAACACACAAACTTTTGCCGGCTCACTCACGAGCCAGTTTGTAACATTAACCGATTTACCAGCGAACAGTCCTGTCTATTATCGCGTTTGTGATGACAGTGGTTGTGGTGATCGTCTTTGGTTTAAAACTGCCCCTAACGATAATAGCCCTTTTACAGTTGTTGCAGGCGGAGATACACGTACAGGTTGGACAACCCGTCGCCAAGGTAACCAATTAATTGCCAAAATAAGACCACTATTTATCATGCATGGTGGTGATTATACTAATTCAAATAGTGCCTCTGAGATGTCAACCTACCTTAATGACTGGCAACTTACTTTTTCGGATGATCTTATTGACGGATTGAGTTATCAGCGGATTTACCCTTTTATCGCTACGCATGGTAATCATGAAGATGGTAACTACAATACACTTTGTCAGGTATTTGGTGTTGATTATGATCAGAATGGACGCTGTGATGCAAAAGATACCTTCGGGGCTTTTAATATTTCACCGTTATTACGTGTTTATACCCTTAATAGCCAGTTCAAAAATAGTGGTTGGTCAAGTTATGCAACGGCGATGAATAATTGGCTAGCAAATGATTTAAGTAATAATGGTAATAGTACGCAATGGCGTATCGCTCAATACCATAAACCGATGTATCCGCACTATTCTGGCAAAAGCGATAACACCATATTATATACCTGGTGGGCACAGCATTTTTACAATCATGCAATGAATTTAGTGGTGGAGTCTGATACCCATATTAATAAAATAACTCAAGCATTAAAGCCTGTTGGAAATAGCTACAGCGAAACAACCACAGGTGGAACTGTCTTTATTGGTGAAGGTAGCTGGGGCGCTCCCGCACGTTCGGCAAATGACCCAAAATCGTGGACTATAGATTTAGCAAGTATTCAACAATTTAAAGTATTGCGGGTCACTAACAGTAATATTGAAGTTAAAACAGCGCAGTTTGACAGCAGTACCTCACGCTTAACTCGCCAGCAACGATTAGATGATCCATTAATACTACCGAATAACATTAACTGGTGGGTTGCGAGTAGTATTGGTGACACATTACGACTTAAAAAAGCAACATCGGGTAAAACAATTATCGAATTGGAAGATACAACGCCGGTTGATCCACCTAGTAATGGGCAAGTATTAAAAAATGGACAGCCTGTTTCTGTATCGGGTAACAAATCACAAACTCTTTATTTTAGTATTGATGTTAATACAAGCGGTACGTTAACGGTAAAAACATCAGGAGGGAGTGGAGATGTCGACCTTTACCTACAAAAAGCAAAGCAACCCACAACATCGAGTTATATTTGTCGCCCTTATAAAAATGGTAACAATGAACAATGTGATGTGAATAATGCGAGTGGTACTTATTACATTATGCTGAAAGGTTATTCTTCATTTAGCAATGTTTCATTGCTCGCAAGCTATGAAGGAGTAGCCTTACCACTGCCTACGTCAGTTCCCACGGCGGTGCCGACTCCAACACCAAGTAATACACCAACACAACCACCAACTTCGCAATGTGGCTCAGTTTGGTCGGCAAACAATGTTTATACAACAGGTGATCAAGTGACACAAAATGGTAAGTTGTATCAGGCAAATTGGTGGAATGAAAATAGTTCTCCTGCCGATAACAGTAACGGCTGGGGCGTTTGGCAATACATCGCAAATTGTTCATGATAGGGCCAATATCAGGTTAACATTGGATTTATCAGCACCCAAAAAAAAACCACGTTTAATAACGTGGTTTTTTATTATCTAGCTGTCACTAAATGGACAAATTAACGATTTATACAGGCATTGCGGCTAGTTTTGCACAAACCATATCACCAAATTCAGCAGTGCTTACTAGGTTCGCTTCACCCGCTTTAGAAAGGTCTGATGTAGAGTAACCATCTTCAAATACACCTTGCATTGCAGCCCAAAGGTTCTTCGCTTCTTTTTCCATACCAAAGCTCATTTCAAGCATTAGCGCAACAGAGCCGATCATTGAGTATGGGTTTGCAATACCTTTACCAGCGATATCTGGTGCAGAGCCGTGTGAAGGTTCGTAGTACGATTTTTCAGGACCTTTACATGCAGAAGGCATTAGGCCTAAAGAACCTAAGATACCGCCACCTTGGTCGCTTAAGATATCACCAAACATGTTTTCCATTACCATTACGTCAAACATACCAGGGTTTAAACATAGGTAAGTTGCAGCTGCATCAACAAGAATATTGATCACTTCAACTTCTGGGTAGTTTGCTTTCTCTTCTTCTACAATCTCATTCCAAAGTACGCTTGATTTTAATACGTTTGATTTATGGATGTTATGCAGTACTTTTTTACGTTTCATTGAAACATCAAAAGCTACTTTTACGATTTGACGGATTTGATCTTCATCGTATTCTAATACTTCACGTACAAAACGTTTGCCATTAGCGTCAACGCCAGTTTCTTTCTCACCGAAGTATAATCCGCCAACAAGTTCACGAATTAACATGATGTCGATACCTTCACCAACCACAGACTCTTTTAGCGGAGAAAAGTGCGCCAGACCTTTTGGTAAATATACAGGGCGGAAGTTAGCGTAAGTGTTGTAACGACGACGTAATGGTAAAAGTGCACCACGCTCAGGTTGCTCATCAACAGGAATCTTTTTAGAGTCTTCATGATTAAGACCAATTGTGCCTTTTAAAATAGCATCCGCTTTATCACAGGCAGCTTTAGTTTCTTCAGGGAAAGATTTGCCAGTTGCAAAGTATGCGGCCGCACCAAATAATACGTCGTTTAGTTCAAAGTTTACATCTGCGTTTCGCTCTTCAACTAAGTTTAATACTTTAACCGCTTCTTTCATTACTTCAGGACCGATACCGTCACCTGCAAGTAATGCGATGTTATATGTTGTCATTTTATTTCCCTAAATGATTATTGTAGATTGTGTAAAATTGCTGCATGCATAATAAGGAAAAGTATCACCAGTTTCAAACGCCACGACACTTTTTTACACTTTAGATGATTATTTATGCATTTTAGATGAATATTAAGCAAGACCTATTTTTAAAATTTACGCCATAGTTAATACCAATGAAATTTAAACTGAAAAGTGATGCAATGCAGAAATGAGTTTATTGCCCTTCAAAGCTAACAACAAAGTTAACATAAATGCTAACACGTATGACAGCGCGCTTTTTTTATTATTTCCTATCACTATCAGCCCCTTGGTTATACGGAAAAATGAGGTCAGTGTGATCAGGAAAATAAAATATGTAAGCGGGTCATGCTCGATGTAGATAACGGAGAAAGAAAGTTACTATTAAAAAGCTGAAATAAACTACGTTGCAATATTTCAGTAAATTGCTTCTACGCCAGGTTAATTACCTTGGACACTTCATTCAAAATGCCCCTTGATAATTTTTTTAGAGATTATATTTAGCTAAAAACTGAGTGGTATTTATAGATTGCGAATGTAATTCGGAGCTACTTGTGGCTATTTGCCCAAAATCTTCCGTTAAGCTGTCAATCTGTTTATCTATTTTACCTAATTGTAGTCCAAGACTTGATGTTGCTAATAATTGCTGATCCGCAGAAGTGGCAATCAGTTTGCACACTTCACTGGCCTTTGAAACATCATTAAGCGCCACTTCGATATCTTCAACCGAACTTTCAATCGAGGAAAGACTGTTATCACTTGCTTCAATTCCTTCTTGAGCATGTTGTAGTAGTTGTGTCGATATTTGCCCTAATTGATCGAGTATCGTTTTGACTTGGTTCGTCGAAGAAGATGTTTTTTCTGCCAAACTTCTTACTTCATCAGCAACGACAGCAAAACCTCGCCCATTTTCACCAGCACGAGCGGCTTCAATCGCAGCATTTAACGCGAGTAAATTAGTTTGCTCAGCGATATTACGAATAAAATCCAGAATATCGGTCACTTTATCGACTTGTTCATTGAGTTCGATGACCGAGTTTGAAGTATGGTTACTTTTCTCAGCCATAACGCGATTACCGTCTAATGTATTGACTAAACGGATTTTTCCTTTTTGTGCGCTCTCAACAGCCCTACTTAATGAAATGCTAGTTTCATTACTATTCTTCATTACGCTAGCAACAGACTGCTGCGTTTGCTCCCCAATCTCAACAGTGGCTTTGATTTCATCACGTTGTGTTTCTATTTTTTGACGCATCGACAATAGGTGTTGATCTAAACCACTTGAAATATGAGTGACAGATGAAGCTCCTTGCTGAATAGGTCTAAGTGTTTCTTCAATTTTTAAGATGAATTTATTAATACTAGAAGCCAGTTTGCCAAGTTCATTTTTTCTTTTAAAAATTAGCCTTTTACTCAGGTCACATTGTCCGGAACTTAATTCTTCGCATAAAAGGTTAAGTTGATTAAGTGGTTTCGATAATACTTGATTAAGTATAAGTGCTAGAATAATCACCGAAATGAAGATTGCCCCGCCACCAATAATTAGTTGTTGTTGAGTTAAACTCGCATTCAAAGATTGTGCATACAAGTAACTCCACTCAGCAACCATATAACCTACTAACACTTTCTTTTTACCGGAGTACAGTGGAACCCCATAATTGAAAACTTCATTATCATTAAAGAGTACCTGCTCCTTCTCAATATTAATATGTTGCGAAAGAGGAACGCTTTCAACCTTATTCGAACCATATAATAGTGAGTTATCGAGTAGATATATATTTATCCCTGAAAGATTGTTTTCACTAGAATTAATCGCAATGTTAACTTTTTCAGATATGTTTTCTATTTTTTTAAACCTAACTGCACTACCGAGTTGCTCTGCAAGTGCTTGTGTTGACTGAGTATATGCTCCTTGACTTAATGAATACACAGCCTTCGAACTACTTTTCCAAGAAAAGTAAGAAATAAACGACATGGAGCATACTGATAAAACGGTAGCAATTAAAATAAGTTGCTTACTAATATTCATATAAGCTCCGTCACTTAGAGTTCTTCTACGTTAATACCGATGGTAATAGCGCCAATCACTTTTCCTGTCGAGGGGTCTGTAATGCTATGGCTAACTTGTGACTGGAACATTTGCGTTGATTCATCTTCTTCAACATCGCTAATATGATAAGTATTAGGCCCCATCAAGTATGTTTTTTGCCACTTATCTTCATCACCTTGCCAATAATCAGATGTGATCGCGCTTTGAGCTACATTGAGGCCTTTATTATCCATGATGAAAACCTCTGTAATTGTGCCTTCACTTTTATTTTGAATCTCGACAAGTTTTTGCGCAATCGGGCTATTTAGTTTTTCCGTGATAATCTTCGCATCCGCTTCGCCTATTTTACTACGCCACTCAACATCTAAGGCCAAAATTTGTGCTTCAGTTAAATCATTATTCTTAATGTTTTGTTCATTAATCGCTTTAATAATATCTGCATTACTCGCAATTTCTCGGGCTTCATTGGTCGCAAACGCAGTCAGTACCTCTTCAAATTCATTAGCAAAAACACAAAAAGGTGAAAGTAAGAAAATTGCAACAACGATATTTTTCATAATATTATTCCTTTTTATTAACAACATAAAAGCATCATCACAAAAGAGTAGTTTAAAAAAGCAAATACTAAAAGTTGTAAGTAACATTTAAATAAAGGAAGAGAGCGGTGTGTGAGGAATCACCTTTATATTTTAACTGTCAGGTAAAATAAAAGAGATCAAGAGAAGTGAATATAAAAGTAGCAGAGAGGCTAAACAGTGCTTTAATCGAGCGGGGAAGCCCCGCATTTAATTGACAGTAAAACTGAAGTTATACTGGATTATCGATATCGATAAAGGTTACATCAAACTCAAGCTCATCGTTTAACCACTGTCCCAGTGCCTGCACTCCGTAACGCTCAGTTGCATGGTGCCCTGCAGCAAAATAATGAATCCCCATTTCATGGGCGATATGGGTAGTCCGCTCTGAAATTTCACCGCTGATAAAGGCATCGATACCCTGCTCTGCTGCTATCGTAATGTAGTCTTGTCCGCCCCCCGTACACCAAGCAATTGTTTTGATCTCTTTTTTACCACCGTCAATATGTAAGGGTGCACGTCTTAATACTTTTTCAATACGAGCGCTTAATTGGTCTGGGGTGATCACATCTTCAAACTTACCAACTCGGCCAACACTGCGTTTATCCCATGGCTCTAATGGACGTCGGTCAATGATCTGGAGTAATGAAGCTAATTGCGCATTATTACCAAATTCTGGATGAACGTCTAAAGGCAAGTGATATGCATAAAGGTTAATACCATTTTCAATCAGCGCTTTAATACGATTGTACTTCATACCCACAATCTCTTGCTTTTCACCTTTCCAGAAAAAACCGTGATGTACTAAAATAGCATCCGCCTGCTGTTCAATAGCGGCATCAATTAATGCTTGGTTAGCAGTCACTCCGGTGACAATGCGTTGTACTTTTTCACGCCCTTCTACTTGTAAGCCATTTGGGCAATAATCTTTAAACTGGTGTATTTCGAGTAACTGGTCAAGTTTGTTAGCAAGTTTTCTGTTTTTCATCGCAGGCTCATTATTTCTGGATTAGTGACTTTGTGGCCTGCAAAACAGGCCTTATTAACGAAGGGATTGTAACTCAATGTGTTAAATGAGGTAACTATTTGGGATAATAAATGAGAATTGACTGCCTTCACCAAGGTTACTTTCGATATTTAGCTCAGTGTCGTAATGACTTAATGCATGTTTCACAATCGATAAACCAAGGCCAGAGCCTCCGGTATCACGAGAGCGGGATTCATCAACACGATAAAATCGCTCAGTCAGATGTAGAATATGCTCAGGGGCAATACCATCGCCATTATCCATCACGCAAAAATACGCGCCGGTTGAACAACTGCGCCAAATTACTTTTATCGCGCCGCCTTTCGGAGTGTAGTTGACCGCGTTATATACTAAGTTCGCCATCGCACTGCGTAGCTGCATCTCATCACCCAATAGCTGTAAATTGTCTTCAACTGCAAATTTAATCTGTAGCTTTTTCTTTCTGCCAAGTGCTTGCGCTTCGTTTTCTATCTGAGATAGGAGAGCAGGTACATTAACTTTATCATCAAGGTCTATACTTGGTGCACCTTCAATTTTTGATAACGTCATTAATTGCTCAACTAATGAACACATGCGTGTTGTTTGTTGCTCTAAGACAGCCACTGCTTTTTCTTGACGCGAGCCCTCTTCACTCTGCATGCCTAAAATCTCAATATAGCCTTGTAATACCGTTAATGGCGTACGTAACTCATGGGAAACATTGGCGACAAAATGTCTACGTTGTTCAGCAATTTGACGATAGGTTGTGACATCTCGAACAATTAAAATACGTTGATGTTTTGCGTAGGGCATCACACGAAATTCCAAGATTTTGTCGTGATTAACGGGCGAGGCTAGATCTAAAGGTTTGTCATAATCTTCGCTTTGTAGATGCTCAACAAACAGCGGATTACGAATCAGGTTGGTAATATTATCGCCACTGTCTCCCGGCCACTTAAAACCCAATTGGAATTGGGCTAGACGATTACACCAGATTATTTCACCACTTTTATGAAACACGACAACCGCATCAGGTAATGCTTCCGAACCTTCACGAAATCGGCTAATAACAGAAGCGAGATTATTACGCCTTTTTCGATGACGTTGCTGCATATTATGGATACCAACAAAGGCATGTTCCCAATCGGATTTACCATGTGGCAACACAGTACTTTTGCTATTCCATAACCAATTATTAAGCAGTTTCAAATAATAATAATGCCAGACGATATGGAGAAAGAATGAGATCAATAACAGTTCGCTTAAACAGTTAAATAGCACACCAATAAGGGTGATTGGGAGATAGATGAGTATCAATCCCCGCATTAACGCTTTCCATGAGTAAATCTTCAAAGTAGCAAATTCTCTATCAGCTATTAGATAAAACAGTTACAGTTTGGTTGAAAAACGGTAACCCGAACCACGTACAGTCTGTACTAAATGGTCGTGATCTTTTAATGCTTTTCGTAAACGTCTAATATGAACATCAACGGTTCTATCTTCAACATAAACATTCGTTCCCCAAACATTATTAAGTAACTGCTCACGACTATAAACACGCTCTGGGTGAGTCATGAAAAAGTGTAATAATTTAAATTCAGTCGGGCCCATTTCAAGTGGATGCTCTTCGAGGGTCGCTCGATGTGAGACAGGATCTAACTTTAATTTACCCACTTCTAGGGTATCATCTAATGATGTGGGGTTAACACGACGTAATACTGATTTTAATCGCGCCATTAATTCTTTAGGTGAAAAAGGTTTGGTAACGTAATCATCAGCGCCATTTTCAAGCCCACGCACTTTATCTTCTTCTTCACCCCGTGCAGTCAACATGACTACAGGTATTTGTCGTAACATCTCATCAACTTTAAGATGTTTTAGTAGTTGAATACCGCTGCCTCCTGGGAACATCCAGTCAAGCAAAATTAAATCAGGGTAAGGCTCTCCAAGTTGCTCTAAGGCAGCTTGATAAGTGTCTGCTTCTGCACATTCATAACCATGTTGCTCTAGAACAAAACATAACATATCACGGATTGCGACTTCATCTTCAACAACTAATATACGACTTGCCATTTAACCTTACCTGTTTATCTCAATTTTAAGTGACACTATTATTACGGCGAAGTATGACACTTATATGACAATTAATCACAAACTGTCATAAAAGTAGCGATAAAATATCATTTCTTAAAAAATGTTAAACTCTTTTTTAAATTTCATTTACACTCACAAGCTGTTTATTTTTATAAAGGTGTTTCCCATGTTTTTCAAAAACCTACAAGTTTATCGATTTACCCGCCCGCTCGAACAAGACGAAAAAGCCTTAGAACGAAACTTAGAAGAGTTTAAATTTAAGCCCTGTGGAAGCCAAGATGTGTCCAAATTAGGTTGGGTATTTCCAATGGGGAAAATTGGTGCAATGTACACCCATACTGCAAATAAACAGATCCTCATTTGCCTTAAGAAAGAAGAAAAAATGTTACCTGCTGGTGTTATCAAAGATCAGCTTAATGAACGTGTCGAATCAATTGAAGCAGAACAAGGTCGCGCATTAAAGAAAAAAGAAAAAGATGCATTAAAAGAAGATATCGTGATGCAACTGTTGCCACGTGCATTTAGCCGTAGTTCAAACACCTTTGCATGGATTGATCCTGAAGCAGATATGTTATATGTCGATGCATCTAGTGCACGTAAAGCAGAAGAGTTAATTTCACTCTTACGCAAGACCTTAGGCAGTCTGCCAGTTGTACCAGTACAGTTAAAAAATCAAGCTGATGTAGTCATGACTGATTGGTTAGTTGAAGGTAATATTCCAGCTAACTTTAAACTCGAAGACGAAGCAGAGTTATGCTCTGCGCTAGAAGGTGGTGGCATTATTCGTTGTAAACAACAGGACTTACTTTCAGATGAAATTAAGAATCATCTTGCTTCCGATAAATTTGTAACTAAATTAGCGCTCAACTGGGCAGATAGTATCTCCTTTATTATAGGTGAAGAGTTCGCGCTAAAACGCCTTAAATTTTCAGATGTATTACAGGAGCAAAACGAAGATATCGAAAAAGATGATTTTGCTGCACGGTTCGATGCTGATTTTGCATTAATGACAGGTGAAATAACACAGCTGATACCTGCAGTTATCGAGGCCTTTGGCGGTGAGCAAAGCCTTTAATAGTAAAAGTGTCCAACCTCTTTGTTACGATTTAGAAAAAAGAGGTTGGTAAATTAATGCAATAATTAAATCCCTTAAACACTTATATTCTACATGGGTTAACTGTTATTATCCTGCTTCCCCATGACAGATGAGAGTTGAAATAATATGAGTGTTTCTATTTTTGGTAATGCGACTTCCCCAAGTGCAACAAAGGCGCTATTACTTGGTTCCGGTGAATTAGGTAAAGAGGTTGCTATTGAGCTGCAACGTTTTGGTATTGAAGTGATTGCAGCAGACAGTTATGCCAACGCCCCTGCAATGCAAATTGCCCATTCTTCACATGTTGTTTCGATGTTAGACGGTGAAAAGCTAGAAAAAATTATCCGCGCAGAAAAACCCGACTTTATCATTCCAGAAGTAGAAGCGATTGCCACCGATACACTAGTTAAGTTAGAGAGTGAAGGTTTTAATGTGATCCCTTCAGCGCGTGCAACTAAACTCACTATGGACAGAGAAGGTATTCGTCGCCTTGTCGCTGAAACACTGAACGTTAAAACCTCACCCTATTTTTTCACAGATAGCAAAGCGCAATACTTACAAGCAGTGAAAGAAGTGGGTATTCCATGTGTGATAAAGCCCGTAATGAGCAGCTCAGGTAAAGGACAATCAGTCATTAAGTCAGAGCAGGAATTAGATAAAGCTTGGGAATACTCTCAACAGGGTGGACGAACCGGTGCTGGTCGTGTGATTGTAGAAGGGTTTATTCCTTTTGATTATGAAATAACACTGCTCACTATTAGCGCGGTTGATGGCGTCCATTTTTGTGCACCTATTGGTCATCGCCAAGAAGATGGTGATTATCGCGAATCTTGGCAGCCACAGGTGATGTCAGAAACAGCACTTGCTCAGGCGCAACAGATAGCTGAAAAAGTGGTCACTGAATTGGGTGGCTACGGCTTATTTGGGATGGAATTTTTTGTCAAAGGTGACGAAGTATATTTCAATGAGGTCTCCCCTCGCCCACACGATACAGGCTTAGTTACTTTACTTTCGCAGGATGCGTCAGAGTTTGCATTACATGTGCGTGCAATATTAGGATTTCCAATTGGACAGATAACCCAATACGGCCCTACGGCATCTAGTGTTATTTTAGGTAATGGCACATCGAAAGATATTCAATATAGCAATATCGGTAACGCATTAGCGCAAGTAGCAGGTTCACAAATGCGTCTATTTGCTAAGCCTGATATTAACGGAACACGTCGTTTAGGTGTCGCGATTGCCCGAGGAGCTGATGCACAATCAGCGGTGGAAAATGCCAAACTGATTTCAAGCAAGGTTGAAATTAGTTACTAATCAACAAAACTCTATTTACTAAAGGTAACCTCGGTTACCTTTTTTTATGCCTGAAAAATAACAATTGAATACAAAAACAGCACTAATTTGATAAAAACTGCAAATAAAGCTTGAAATATATACAAAACGATATTACTGTTGTTTTATACAGTGTTTTTACATACAGTAAAGTTAAGGTGGTTATTTATGTTATCTCGTTTTCAGCAACAAGCAAGCAACGCACTATTTACTATCAATGGTTCAGTGCAACAGCAAGTTCATCACAATGACAGATTAACGTTAAGTTACGACTTAAATAACTACCAAGCACTACTAAGTCATCTTCAAGAAAGCGATGATCCACGTTGGATCTTGTTTATTGCGCCACCTGGAAAGCCTAACTTTCAATTTCTACAGCAGGCAGGCATCAACAAAAGCCGCATCATCACCCTCAGTTCAAAACAGATCAAAACACCAGAGAAATTATTTAAGGAGGCATTAGCGAGTAACAACTATGCGGCGGTTATTCGTTGGGTGAATAGTGGTGAACAGCCATCGGTTGATGAGGTAAATCAATTAACAGAAAGATCTAAAACGCACTGTTTTGTTTATTGTGCACAATAAAAGGTATAATGAAGCTCTTTAATTTAATTATGGAAATCAACCATGTACCCATATTGCGACAAAACAAAAAACATCATTAATTTAATCGGCAGTGGCGATGCGGCTTATGTACCAAAAGCAATCACCTGTGCTTTAAAAACCTTAGATGCGATTGCTGCCAATGAAGAACTTGATAATAAAATCCGTGAAGATGCCGCTTTTGCAGCAGCTAACTTAGCATTAAGTGATTACAACGATAACGACTAATGCGTTAATAATAAAATACAAATAGACAAAATAGATAAGCAGTAAACCTCATTCACTGCTTATCTGATCTTTCATCTGATATCAATCATGATGATGTCGATGTGCTTTATCCTCTACAGCCACCTCGATTTCAACTTCACCGGCATGTTTGAAATTTAAAACCAGTGGAAAACGGGCACCCGACTTAAATCGCTTAGCTGGCCCAAATAGCATCAAGTGTAAACCGCCAGGCTGTAACAGCGTCAGTCGTTTCGCTTTAATACTCAATGATTCGAGCACTGGCATGGTTACTTTTCCATTGACCATTTGATGTGTATAAATACCAACCTTATCAGCCAGCGGACTGCTTGCAGAGAGTAAGACATCTGCATTTTTTCCACGGTTTTTAATTTGCATATACACAGCTAATACTTTGCTATTTGGCGCTGTTTCAGGGCTCCAAGGATGGTCAATATTAATTGAACCCAAGCTATAATCGTGCGCATAGCTTTGAGAAGTCAATATCGCACCCATCAACAGTAACATCCATTTTATTAAAAGAGCACGATTTACCATGATAATTTTCCTTGATACACCATCCAAAAGGCGGTTTCACTTTCTTCACTGAGTTGCTCAAAATTAGCTTGTAAGCGAAGCATCTGATACTTAGCAAACGACCAATTAACCACAGCACTTAATCGACTTGGGTTATGCCCGCGACTATTAAGCACTTGTGCAAAGTCATTACTGTTAATGCTGAGTTTGTTGTGGGAATTTAGCCAATCGTAGCGAATTGCCGTTTCTACAACGTTCCACTGCCAATACCACTCACTACTAATACCATAGTAGCGAGCAGATATATCAGCTTGTAACTGTAGCGAATCAACTACCCCTCCTTCAACATCCGCGATCATCGACTCAACTTGCCAACCTCCTTGTAAATATTGCCACTCTGCCCCAAGTGTTAATAAAGTGGTTTCACCGCTGAGGCTAAGATTAACCTGATCGGCATTATGGTGATCACTATTACTATTATCACGCTCAGTAGCATTAAATTGACTTAGTGAATTATTGAGTAAAAAACTACTTTCAGTACCTAGCCACAACCATTGCCAACCTAATCCATAGGCATTTGGCTTAGCGCTATCTGGATTCACGGAACTTGGAAAGTTAGCCCCTCTGCCAATCCAAGTAAACAGTTCCAAATCACCCATATTGTAATTAACGGATACAGCATCATCGGTATATTGCCCACCTAAAAACACGGTTTGTGACAAAGTTGCATCAATAAATCGCCATTCATGATCATGAATAGCATTGTACAAACCGATATTAGCAAGTTGCCGGCCGAACCGAATTTGCCATTGCTGACCCAACCAAGGCTGTAACCAGAGTTCTTCAATTTCAGGAGATTCAAGGCCATGAGACCCGATAATAATATTTCCTGAAAGTACCTCCTCAATATTTCCCCATAGTGCCAGTTCACCATGAAAAAGTTGCACCCCTGAATCATGGGGCTGACTTTCTCCTCCGGTAATAAAACCAGGAATCTGCCAGCTTTGCTGCTCAGTACTTTGTTGAAAATATCCAAATTGAGCAAAAATACTTGCCTGCCAATCAGTGCTTTCTTGTGGCTGTTGCGCATGAGCAAAAAATGGCCACACCAATAACATCATTAAACTATTTTTAATCATTATTTACTTCATTTAAAAATGGGTTATTAAATCGAGGATTAGCGACAAAAGCATGGTCAGTTAACGCGGTTAAGAATGCGATTAAATCGGCCTTTTCTTGCTCTGATAACGAAAAACCATTCACAAATTCACTTTTATTCGGGTTATTTCGCCCATCTCCAATAAACTCACCCTCTATAATATTTCGTCCTCCCTGCGCATAAAATGCCAGCACTTCATCAAGTGTAGCGATACTGCCATCATGCATATAGGGGGCTGTTAAGGTAATATTCCTGAGTGTAGGGGGTCTAAACTTGCCTTTATCTCCAGGTTGTTGGGTCACTTCAAATAATCCGTTATCGATAGCTGGGTAGCTACCCTCCTCATCTAAGTTATATAAACCAGTATTAAAAAATGGTCTACTGACAAAAACCGTATCTTCATGCAAAGTAGAGTCAGTAAAATTAAAACCACTATGACAATGAAAGCACTCCATTTTCTCACTGTTGAATAACGCCTGACCACGCATTGCCGATGAACTCATTTCACCACGATCAAAATCAGAATCATTAGAAATAAGTGCACGATTAAATACCGCTAACGATTTAATGATATTAGGCAGTGAGATTGGCGCATCCTGATTAGGAAACGCTAAATTAAATCGCTGCACATACTCATTATCATCTTTAAAACGCGATAAAATAGCTTCTTTATTACCATCATTGATGCCAAGTTCAACTGGAAATTCGCCAAACATGGGGATCACAAGCTGAGATTCGATATGCTTGAGGACAGGATTTGACCAGGTATAAGTCGCGTTATAACCCACGTTAGTGAGTGTGGACGCATTACGGCTTAATAGATCACCGGTAGAGCCTATCGATTGCACCTTTCCGTCAGTAAATGCTAAGGATTGAAAGTGACAGGATTCACAGGATTGTGTTTGATTACCTGAAAGACGTTTGTCATAAAAAAGATGCCTCCCTAACTGAAATTTTGCTTCTGTTGCTTTATTATCTTCTGGCTCATGTGGCTCAGGAAAAGCACCATTCAAATAATCAAAACCTTGATCATTTGTGCTACTCACTGGTGCAACCTCATAATGAGATTCACTGTCACAACCCGCGAGGTAAAACCCCGCGGATAGTATCAGCAAACAGATTTTATACTGCGCTGACATAGTGACTACTCCACTGAAACCCATGACTGAAGCGCACTGCAATTACCATCAGTACATTCACCAGAGGACAACGTGAGCCCTAAATTGTTAAAAATAGCTTCACAATCACTGTCGTTACTACCAGACATACAACCTAATGGAGTGTTATCTGCGTTAACAGCTAAGTCACTATTTTCAACTAATTTTAAGTAATCTAAAACAATAGTATTATTAGCAGCATCAAAGTTATCTAATTGATAAGTTGGGCGATTACCGCGTGAATTAGCACAATCAACTGTTTCTGTTGCGGCATCTACCAATTCACAGCCCGTTGTACCAAGGTGCAGGTTCCAACCTTTAACATCCATACGCAGGTGTTTATGACCTTTTTGCCAGCTCCAGTTCATCCCCGTTACGTCAAGTGGAGAAACTGCATCATCTCCATCTATACCTAGATGATTTAATCCTACAGGTACACCGATTGTAAACTCCACACCGGTATAATCGCCTGCAGGTACGGTACCAGAGACAACGTTATTTAGATCTGGATTACCATTTGAACAGCTGCCGGTTCCATTTTCAAAATCAAGTAAAGCGACTTCTTTATATTGCCATTTTTGATCATTATTCAACGTGACTGGTACAGAGTCCCCTGCACTATTAATAAGTGAAAATGATGAAACGTAAAGGCGCACATCTGTAAACTCAGGATTTACGTTACTGCTACCCGCAACAATACTTTCCATCTTTTCACAGGCAATATCTTCACTACCTACACGCGCAGCAAAATTAATTTTAATCTCTTGATCTAGCGTTTCCAGACTCTCTGCCAAAGCCTCTGTTAACTCAGGTTCAATAATACGATCAATTTCTGAGCTAGTTACACTGCTTCCACAACCAGCTACAAGACTCACTAACATTACTATTGCACTATTTTTATAAAGCATTTTTTCTTCCTTTAAATTGGAAGCCTAAAAGACGGCTTCCTCCCTACTATTCATTAGTAAAGATAAATATGAATTGCCATAAAATGGCCGTTGATGGGTGTTCAAAATCCGACTAAAACAATCTAAACATTACTAAGAAAAATAAATTTATTACTAGAAATTAAGTTAAGTAAATGGGGCTTTACCATTAAAAACTTATCGCTATGTAGTAAATTATTAAGTCCTTGAACAGAAACACTCATATTTCGGATTTATTATCAATCGAAGTAAATATTTACGCTAAGTTTTGCTAGAAAAATAGATTTATTAAAAGCGAACGTTTTGTGAATCGTTCTTTGCTTTATAAAAATTCCAGCGAATTGTTAAGTTTCTTTAACTAACAAAATAGAGCAGTTATTTATTTCGTTTATATCGATACATATTAAAAAGATATTGCAGGGGGAGATTGCTTAGGAGCAAGACTTAAATAGGATTTTTGTGAAGAAATAGAAACAATGAAAATAGAAACAGCAAAACTATAGTGCCTCATCCAGCTAATCATTGCGGCAATAAATATCGCGAAGAAAATAGCTGGATACTTAAATGCTTCTAACAATGGGCATTGATATTTACTTATTTGGTGAGCGCTTTCAGATTCAGCTAGTAACTGGTTGTTTTGTTTGACAATTCGACTCATGCTAACCCATTTAAACCCGTCCTCTGAACACACGAGCACCTTGTCTCCAAGTAGTTCAGAAAGCCAGTTAGGCTGTTGAATCGTATTAATGTTAAGTGTCAAAAAAGCAGATAAATAAATTTGAAATAAAACAGAGCAGATAGCAAAAATTGCGACCTGCTGTTTTATAAAATTATTTATCCATTTGTTTTGCATAATATTCACCGAATCCATTCGCGCGAAATATTAGCAAAACCTTATATAAAATGTAACTACATTATGCAAATATTTAACAAACTATTAACCTAACCGCCAGAAGATTGGGCTAATTCTTTTTGAATAGAAGCAAGCTCCATTAATGCATATTTATATTCAATAAACTCATGGATATTAGTTGTAGTTGCTAGTTTAAAGTAATAAATGGCTTTATCTAAATTACCGGCAAGTTTATGCCAATAACCAAGATAAAAATATGCTTCACAAAGGCGCTCTGCCATCTGTTTATTACTATTCACACCCTGAGATATTGATTCAAAGAACTCTTTCTCTGTTGTTCTCTCTGCAATTACATCCACAATGGTCCATGCATAACGATTATCTTCTGTTGTTATAGCTTGCATTTGCAAGTCAGCGAGTGCGGTGGCTTCATCGATTTTACTATCAATAACATATCGCCATAAGGTCCGGTAAGGATCATTTTTATCAAGTTGATAAAATTTATTAATATCACGTGAAGCAAGAGGATATCGTTTAACATGATATAAGCCGATAGCACGATGTAAATAACTATATTGCATCTTATCGGATAACTCTAACGCGGCATCAAACGCATCAAATGCTTCGTCATAAGATTGGGCTAACAATAAGTAAACACCCAATGAATTATAGGCTTCGGGAAAAGCAGGAAAAGTATTAATCGACTGCGTAAAGTCGTAACGGCTGTGAGCACTGAGCCCCATACGGTCATATATAATACCGCGCTCATAAAATAACAGTGCTTTTTGTTGTTTTTCACCTTTATGCTCAGAAATTAGTTGATTTAGACGTAATAGCTTAACTTCATCTTGATAATCAATTTGTACGGCAGTTGCAATAGGTAAAACAACCATGGGATTATTATTGTCTATTTGACGTTGCTCTTTTTCCGGTAATGTCCCGCATGCAGTTACTAGCAGAATCAATGGCAGTAAGGCGAATGTTGATAATTGCAATTTCATGAATAAACCCTTAAATATAGGAGCTTTAAGAGTGAACTATAATAATAATAAAGTAAAGGAGGATAATGAGTTGAACATGAAAAGTAAGAAGAATTAAAGCTTTTAACGTGAAATTACAAAGAAAAACCTAAAAGCAACGACCTGCTCTGCACAGTTTAACTTTATTTTTCAAATACCTTTGAGCGATATTTATTTTATCTTTCTGCTGTGTTTCTTGAATCACATCAGGCACCTTACCCTCCTCTATCTCAAAGGAGTCGACTGACCACTTTATAGCAATCATGTAGATGCTGTTTTCACCGCGCATTATTTTATAATACCCTAGCTCACCGCGTTTAGTGTCGCGCTTATAAGAACATGCATATTGCCCATAAAAAACGGTATCAGGTAACTTCTTCGCCAACTTAGGTTGATAGATTAATGCGTTTGCACAGATACTTTCGATAATATCTTCTACCGATATTGCAAATCGTTGCACGCTCATGGACTGAGGTAGGTTGGTTAATTTTTGTTGATTAATCGAAGAGTGCATTTCTGAAGCAGAGGGTGAAATAGGCTCATATTCGATTTCAAAAAAGCGCTCTAGCTTTAAATCTTTAGTTTTTTGCCAGCCATTTTTCCACCCCGTATAGCGTGGAGTGATAAAACGCTCTTCTTCGCTAACTTCGGGCTCTATATCAGTATCGTCGAGATCTAAATTAATAACTTGACTACTACAAGGGGTTGTTGAATAGCGCACTACACCATCTTCATCGCACTTATATACCTCTGCATAGACGGGCGCAGTGAAAATAAGTATCAGTATGAATACAGCGGAGTGGATAAACATATATATAAAAAGAACCTTTATTCCTTTGAGTTACTTTAGCTTACTTCTTATTTGAAAATAGAGAAAGAAAATTGCCTTAATTGTTTATGATTTTATTCTAAATCAACCTGATAAATATCGTTATTGGAACTTGCAAACTGCTCCTTTAAAACAGATTTTTTCTCCATGTAGATCTCACCACCTTTAGCAATGCTAAAGTGATCGGGTTTATCATTATGTAAACTTTGGTAAGCCATGATTAACTGCAGCGTATCTGCTTTTTGGTTTTCATCTAGCTTGTTACCATCTAACCATTTACCTGTTTCAACCGCTTGTTTTAGTTGCTGATAAAGTTCAGGAGATAAGTTTTTAGCATACTCTGTAATATTTGACACCCAAAATACCCACTATTATTATAAATTGTTCTAAGCTAAGTATATTGATTTAATAGAAGATTTCTACCTATGATTATTAAGACAGCGATTCAACTCTCAATTGTATCGGTTACTATGCTACTTACGGCCTGTGATTCTTTCAGAAATGACGACATAAACAGCATTTGTAAAGACTCACCAGAGTTATGCGCAGATATACATAAAATTGGCGACTGCCGCTTTAAACGTACAACGGTTATTAGAGCCCGCTATTACGATAAAATTGAACCATCAGAAGATAACCAACGGAAACTGCTAAATGAACTTGATGAATATGAGTCATGTCTAGAGTTAACGCTTTTCATGCAATTTACGCGAAATAAAGTGCGTAAGCAAAAACGAGTTGAAAACTACTTAACAGCACAAAAATTAATGCAAGAGCAATTACTTGAAAGCAAGGGTACACAGGATCCAATGCTCGCCTACTACCTATGGACACGGCATCAAGATCTCAAAGCACGGGAGGTGTTTTTATCAGCTGCGACTAAAGAGGATGTTACGGATACGCGGTTACTCTTTAAACTTGCAACCGTTAATGCACAATCAGATCCCCAACAGGCACTTACGATTTTTTATAGAGCATTAAAGAGTAGCCAGTCGTTAGAGGAGATCCCGCACTCTAGTTACGCCATTATCATGACGATATTTTATCAGCATAAACAGTTTGAAGAGGCTTATGTATGGGCTTTATTAGCAGAGGAAGAAGACGAAGAGGATGAATTTCCAATCAATTTAGAACTTATTTTAAAAAAAGGGATCGTAAGCGGTGATAAAGTAATTCGTAATGAAGTCCAGCTAGAGGATAAGGCTGAATATTATTATAAACTATTGAAATCAGGTAAGTTTAATGAACAGGCTCCAATTTTAAAATAGCAACAAATATAAAAAAAGGCCCATCAGGCCTTTTTTCATTTCTTATTAACTGAAACTTAGCGTAAGTGCCTAATACATTTTAGAAGCATTAAAGAATGCCCCTTCAAGTGCACTGATTCACGGCAATTTAGCTGTTCATCTACAAGTTGCCCGCTCTCACAAGCAGTATCAACTTTGACTTTCCAAATAAGGCCTTTTTTCAATTCAGGCAACTTACACCCTATTTGATAACTTGAAGCATTTAAAATCACAAACCAATGCTCACCTGTTGTGCTAGCTTCCCTTAACTCAACAGCAATTGCCTGTGAGTTATGCGCATGCCAATCCACAGCTTCCATCAAATAGCCATCAGGGTGATACCATTTTACTAAGTCTGAGTTTTCACATCCATTTAAGCAGTCATCACTAAGTACTAACTTGCCAAATAAACGTGACTCTCGGCGCAATTTGATTGTCGCAGAAGTAAAATCAAACAGCTGTTGGTCTACTTTTGCAAGCTTCCAACTTAACCAAGTTATTTTATTGTCTTGGCAATAGGCATTATTATTTCCTGATTGATGGTTGCCCATCTCATCACCAGCTAAAAAGTGCGGTGTTCCCTGTGATAATAAAAGAGTGGTGATCAGGTTGCGCTTTTGTTGCTCTCTTAAGGCATTAATACGTGGATTATCCGTATCACCTTCAGCGCCATAATTTGCCGATAGGTTATTACCGTGTCCATCACGATTATTTTCTTCATTGGCAAGGTTATGCCGATCCGCATAAGAAACAAGGTCATCGAGGGTAAAACCATCATGGTAGCAAATGTAATTGACACTTGTTGAGTTAGAACGGTAATGTTTTGCAAACATATCACGAGAGCCTAACAAGCGAGTCGCTACATCTGCGACATGTCCCGTATCACCTCGCCAAAATGAGCGTAGTGTGTCTCGGAAGCGGTCATTGCATTCAAGCCAATCACTTGGAAAACCACCTAAGCGGTAACCACCTGGGCCAATATCCCATGGCTCAGCAATCAGCTTAACTTTGCTCAGGACAGGATCTTGTAATAAAGACTTGAAGAATGCACTCTGTTCATTAAAACCATTCTCTTCTCGCGCTAGTGTTACCGCTAAATCAAATCTGAAACCATCAACCTGCATCTCTGTTACCCAATAACGTAAAGAGTCTAAGACTAATTTCAAAGTCCATGGGTTATTAAGATTTACCGTATTACCGCACCCCGAATGGTTACTGTGATTTAGGTAATCGGGTGCTCCACTATTTGCGTGTTTTTCAAAAGTATAATAATGACGATTATCAAAACCTTTAAAACTTAAAATAGCACCATCAATACCTGACTCTGCAGTATGGTTGTAAACTACATCTAGAATAACTTCAATACCTGCTTGATGAAGCTCTTTAACCATCGTTTTAAACTCATTCACCGCATCGTATTGTGCATATCGACATTCCGGTGAAAAGAAGTTGATCGGGTTATACCCCCAATAATTAGTTAAACCCAGAGCTTTCAAACGAGGCTCGCTCATAAAACTGAAAACAGGCATAATTTGTAAACTAGTGATGCCTAGCTTTTTATAGTGCGCGATACTTGCAGGGGCTGATAACCCCAAATATTTGCCCCTTTTTGCAAGAGGTATCGCTTCATTAAGCTGGCTAAAGCCTTTTACATGCACCTCATAAAGAATTCGTTCATCATCAAGAATAACCGGCTTTTTAGTACCTTCCCAATCAAAAGTCCCATCTATCACCATCGATTTAGAAATGTGCAAGCCATCAGCTTTGTTTTCTAATGTTTCAAAGCTATGCTGCACACGATTTAATGCTTTTGCGTAGGGGTCGATTAACAAATTATCAGGATCGAACATCATCCCATTAGCAGGATCATTTTCACCGTAAACACGATAACCATATAGTTGTCCCGCTTTGACATTGTGCACAAAAATACTCCACATATGCCCTAACTTTACATCCAAGGCATAACGTGAGACCTCATTTTCACACTTATCAAAAAGACATAGCTCAATACGAAATGCCCCTAAACTATAAACTGAAAAGTGGCAACCTTTCCCATCTTCATCTAAGTGTGCACCAAGTGGCAAAAATTGCCCACTTGATACAGAAAATGGGTGCTCATGAGTACTTAAAGTCAGTAATTCATCACGCACTTAACTACCCTTTTTTTGTAAATACACAGTTGATAACGGCGGTAAATTTACCGTAAATGAATATGCTTTTCCTTGCCACTCATGTTCTGTCGCAACAAAAACACCCATTTTATCCCCCATTGCAAAGTTACTTCCCCAATAATAGTGACTATCTGAGTTTAAAATAACTTCATATTCTCCTGCTTCGCTTACTGGCACTCGGTAACCCTCACGTGGAATTGGCGTAAAGTTTGATAAACAAATCACCTGTTTATCTTGCTTCGCATTCTTGCGTATAAAAGAGAATACGCTATTTTCGCCATCACTATGATCTAACCACTCAAATCCATCAGTACTGTAATCAAGTTCATAAAATGCACTATTTGATTTGTATAGATGGTTAAGATCTTTAATCAGTAGTTGTTGTCCCGCATGCTTATCGTAGTCTAAAAGGTGCCAATCTAAACTACCATCATGGTTCCACTCACGACTTTGCGCAATTTCAGCCCCCATGAAATTTAATTTTTTCCCTGGATGCGCATACATATAACCAGAATAAGCACGTAAGTTAGCCGCAGCTTGCCACTCATCCCCAGGCATTTTATCAATCATACTTTTTTTGCCGTGTACGACCTCATCATGAGAAATAGGCAACACAAAATGCTCGTTATAATGATATACCATGGCAAAAGTCATCTCATGATGATGATATTTACGGTACATAGGATCCTGCTCTACATAACTCAAAGTGTCATGCATCCAGCCCATATTCCATTTAAAACCAAAACCTAAACCACCCTCAAAGGTAGGTTTAGAAACACCTGCGAATGCAGTTGATTCTTCAGCGATAGTCATAGCATGAGGATATTGTGCATACACCTCTTCATTAAACCATTTTAATAAACTAATCGCTTCATAGTTATGGTTACCACCATCAACATTAGGCACCCACTCGCCTTCATTACGCGAGTAATCCCAGTACAGCATCGAGGCAACAGCATCAACTCGCAAACCATCAACATGGAATTTATCAAGCCAGATCAGTGCACTAGCAACTAAAAATTGACGAACATTGTCGCGGCCAAAGTCATAAATATATGAGTTCCAATCAGGGTGCCAACCACGGCGAGGATCTTCATATTCATACAAAGGCGTGCCATCAAATCGCGCTAAACCATGAGGGTCTGCAGGGAAATGAGCAGGTACCCAATCAACGATAATGCCAATACCCGCTTGGTGAGCTTGGTCGATAAAATATTTTAAATCATCAGCATCACCGAAACGACTTGTTGCTGCAAATAAACCAACTGGTTGATAGCCCCATGAGCCATCAAATGGAAACTCTGAAATAGGCATCACTTCGAGGTGGGTATAGCCCATCTCAACTAAATATGGAATCAAGTCAGCAGCGAGTTCACGGTACGTAAGCATCCGTTCAACGCCTTCTTCGTTCTTACGCTTCCAAGAACCTAAATGCACTTCATAAATACTCATAGCAGCAAAGCGTTTATCGCCCTGCTGTGATTCACGCCATGCATCATCATTCCATTGATACTGGTCATGGTCCACGACAATGGAAGCATGAGAAGGATATTGTTCCGCTTGAAAACCAACTGGGTCGGCTTTATGAGGAAGGCGATTGCCTAGGCCATCTTTTAATTCAAATTTATAAGCGCAACCAGCAGAAATTCCTGGTACAAATAATACCCAGTGGCCACACCAGCTTCGTTGCATTGGTTGGCGCTGACCATCCCAGTGATTCAACTCAGTAATCAGGCTAACACTAGATGCATTTGGCGCATATACAATAAATCGTACACCGCTAATGTTGAGATCATGAGAGGTTACAATCTTAAGTTGAGCCCCCAACGTTTTGTAAACATTTTGAGGTGCTTCGTGTAGTGTTGATAAACCGTCAAAAGCAATATCATGAAATTGATAAGGGTCGATAAATCGATGTTCTGCACCTTTATATATAGCATTAAATTCATAAGTAAACTTTTCTTTAAGCGATGGAAGCGCTAATTCAAAAAGCCCAGCTTCATCAATTTTGACCAGCTCTGCGATCGCTTTATTTTCGCCTAATTTAAAAAGCTCAACCTTATCTGCATCAGGTAACCAAGCACGTAAAATATAACCTCCTGAAGTAGATGGTATTAGACCTAAACGCTCAAAAGGATTATTCAATTTTGCTTCTTTTAGAAGCGAAATTAATGATGCATGCTCGATATGAAGTGACTCCTGTTTCTTGACAACATTCGCAGGTGCTAGTTTAGCGCTTGTTTGTTTAGCCACTGCCTTTTTGGTAACCCCTTTTTTACTTGTTACTTTCTTGTCCGCTACTTTTTTAGTCACTTTTTTGTTCATAATTTATAACCTAGTTGTTTTTCGACGCTTCATTACGTGCATTAGTTAAGTTTTCTAGCAAACTTTTTATTTGCTCATTGCTAAACAATTGCTCTAAATTTTGGCTAAGCTTACGCTGCCAGTTTCGATATTCATCACTTGTACCCGGTACGTTCACCGGATGTTCCATCTCTAAAAAATCCTCCAATTGCAAGCTAAGTAAAGCAGCATTTCCCTTCGCTAAATGTGCTTGCATTGAAAAGTTTAAGGTTTGATCCATCCCTGTTTGCGTTGCATCCCGATTGTACTCTGTCGGCAAACTACTATGTCCATGTAAACTATTTAAAATCTGTTGCTTGCAAAAGACACGATTCTCCATGAGCTTATCTAATACTTGCTGATCAGGATACAAGCCTAACTCTTTACCGAGATATAGATCATCACAATGCCAATACCCTTTAATAGTCGGCATATCATGAGTAGAAAGCGTGGCCATCGCTTGTTCTTTATAATGCGCTGGTGAAATGTAACCACCATCATCAGCTTGCTCGAAAAAGAAAACTTTATATGAATAGACCCCCGCATCCTGAAGCAAAACATCAATTCCTTCAGGCACTGTCCCCAAATCTTCACCAATCACTAAACACTGATTACGCTGACTTTCTAGCGCTAATAAATTTAACAGATCTTGTACAGGATAATAAATATAAGCGCCCTCTTTTGCCGTCGCATTGTCTGGCACCCACCATAAACGTAAAAGTGCCATCACATGATCAATTCGAAGTGCTCCACAATGACTCATATTTGCTTGTAAAAGATCAATAAAAGGCTGATACCCATTTTTGTACAACTGATCGGGTGAAATAGGTGGCAACCCCCAACTTTGCCCTAACGGACCAAGAATATCTGGTGGTGCCCCTACACTTATTTGTTCGCAGTAAAGGTCATGATTTGCCCATAATTCAGAACTTCCTTTGCCGACACCAACCGCTAAGTCTCGATATATACCCAAAGTCATGCCCAGTTTTTTTGCTAATTGATCAGCTTCTTCTAGTTGAAGTTCAGCCACCCATTGGCAATAACTCCAAAACATAACTTCTTGGTAATTAGCTTCAATCCAAGCTTGCGTTGTATCGCTTTGAAATGACTGAAAATCTGTAGGCCAAACAGGCCAGCCCCACATCGAAGCGTCTTCCTCTAAGAATTTAAATTGCAATGCATCGTAACAAGCTTGCTGAATCAAGGACTCGCCTTTCACCTCTACGTATTGTTTAAACGAAGCTAAACGTTTCTTACTTGAGCTAGCACTATTCAAGATCTTAAATAATGAACGTAATACATTAAGTTTTAAAGAAGTAACGCCTTCATAATCAACCCATTGTGTATCACGAAGTTCATTTAACTGGTCTTGGAATGCTACGCTTTCCACCTTCGCTTGAATGTCAGGATCTTGCTTAAACTCGTCAATATTAGTTAAATCACTATATAAGATATTTAACCATTTACGAGATGATGGGCTGTAAGGACTAGCGTTGTTTGGAAAAGCAGGGGAAAGCGCATGGATGGGGTTCAATCCAATAAAGTCACCACCGTGTTGTGCGGTTTTTTCAAGTAATAATTTAAGATCAGTAAAGTCACCAATACCCCAGTTATTTTCACTTCTCAAACAATATAACTGGACACTTGTACCCCATATTTTTTTACCTTGTTGCATATCTTTTGGTGTAAAGCAGGCACTTGGGGTAATAATTAATGACATAGTTGCCAAAGGCTCATCATTACCTTTTTCAATTAGTGCTAATTGATGGTACCCATAGGGTAAATCCAATTTTAGCTGGACTTGATAACATTGAAACTCTATGTCAGCTATCTCATTCACAGCAACAAGTGGAAAACCTGTTGCGGTAATTGTTTGCTTAAGAATTTGATTTTCTTCGGTGGTTATCTGATATATCAACGCATCAGTCACAAAATCGATCGGCAAACAAACATCTATCGTATAGCAATCTGATTGTTGCGCGACGGTAACAGGAGGAAGTAAAGATAACCAATGACGTTTTTCTTCTTCTTTATAATGAGCAAGCAGTTGTGCTTCATTGTTGGCATCATACCCCATCTTATTAATAAGGTTTTTTACATGTTGCTCGGAAACAATTGCAGGACTTCCCCAAGCATCAACGAAGTTAGGATCAATTCCTTTTAACTCCATAAACATATCTAAACTAGAACGAGTCATATAACACCTTATATTAATTGTATATATGCTGGGTTGGCCAGCATCAAATTGACATTAGTTTAATATCAGAACATTTATATCATATTTTGATGCACTGTAAATTCATTATCTACACAAAAGCCAAAGGGCTTAAATATTCTGCTTACAACTTGATATATAACAACTGATATTATGAACATATTTATTGATCGATATTATTACTTTTAAAAATCGACACTTCATAATAGAGTAAATAAAAAATGAGTTAACCCCTTGTTACATTTCATTACGTTGTATTCCATTACAAAGGTAAATTTATGATCTCACACCTCTTTTTAAATAAAACAAAATCACTGACACCTTCTGCAAGCTTACAAGTTGATAAAAATGGATTTGAATTTTTAATCATCGAGCATAAAAAATTAGCAGCAGCTTTTACCTTGCATGGTGGTCATCTCATCCACTTCCAACCGGTAAATCAAGCACCTATTATCTGGTTAAGTAAAACGGCTATTTTCGATGATCAAAAAGCAATTCGCGGAGGAGTGCCAATTTGTTGGCCTTGGTTTGGACCTGCAAGCCCTGAATTAGGAGGCAACTTACCTTCGCATGGATTTGCTCGAACCAGTAAATGGTCAATCGGTAACATTGAAGAAACAGAGGAAGGCGTTGAGCTTGAACTTAAGTTAGTTAGCGATGAGAAAACCTTGGCAATGTGGCCTTATCAGTTTGAGTTAACACTCAAAGCCTCATTAACCGAGCAGTTACAGTTACAGTTAATCACTGAAAATAAAGGGACACAAAACTTTACTTATAGAAGTGCACTTCATACCTATTTAAATATTGGTACACCCGAAGCTGTTAAAGTGTCAGGCTTAAACGAAACATTTGCAAATTCCCTACAAAATAAACAACTTGAAACGGGTGATGGCAGTTTAGCGATTGATCAAGCAATTGACTCTATTTACAACAAAGCGCAAGGAGAGATACAGCTTGAAGATCAACAGCTGCAGCGCACTTTAACGATCACTAATACAGGCAATGACTCAGAAGTTGTCTGGTCGCCATGGATTGAAGGTGCAACTGCATTTGCAGACATGCCAGATGACGGCTATCAAACGATGTTATGTATAGAGTCAACTATCACACGTAGTGAAGGTCATTTTGTAAGTTCAGGGGAACAGCACATATTAAGCACGCTAATTAAATAACCAATTCGTTATTTAATTACACCCTCTGCCTTCAGGGATAGCTTTCAGCTATCCCTTTTTATTAGGACCAACAACATAACACTCACTTTTCTTCTCTATTTTCTGATCAATTAATGACGTAATAAAATTAATCCCACCTCATAATCTTTCAATTAAGTGACAATTGACGTTGAAAATTGGGGTTTTACTTTCTTTTCTGTGAAATTGCACTTAATATGGTTGCGTAATTTAATTACAGAGTCATTTTGCTCAAAAAAACAGCAAAATGATAAAACTTGTTTGTAAAGTGGTAATTTTATTAGTTAATTGTAGTTTTCAGAGCAAATTTCTTGACCAACATCAAGTCAGCTCAATTTTGGAACTCTATAATGAACACAAGTTTTAAAATCAAACCATCTAAAAGGATCTAATAATGACAATTAAAATCGGTATCAACGGCTTTGGTCGTATCGGACGTTTCGTATTTCGTGCTGCTTGTGAACGTGCAGACGTAGAAGTTGTTGCAATCAATGACTTAATCGATGTTGACTACATGGCTTACATGCTAAAATACGATTCAACTCACGGTCGTTTCAACGGTACTGTTGAAGTTAAAGACGGTAACCTAGTTGTTAACGGTACGACTGTACGTGTTACTGCTGAACGTAACCCTGCTGACCTTAAATGGAATGAAGCTGGTGTTGACGTAGTTGCTGAAGCAACTGGTCTTTTCCTTACTGACGAAACAGCTCGTAAACATATCGAAGCTGGTGCTAAGAAAGTTGTTTTAACTGGTCCTTCTGGCGACGTTCCAATGTTCGTAAACGGCGTAAACTTTAACGAGTACGCTGGTCAAGATATCGTTTCTAACGCTTCTTGTACTACTAACTGTCTAGCTCCTATGGCTAAAGTACTTAACGACAAGTGGGGCATTGAATCTGGTCTTATGACTACAGTTCACGCTACTACTGCAACTCAAAAAACTGTTGACGGTCCTTCTGCTAAAGACTGGCGTGGTGGTCGTGGTGCTTCTCAGAACATCATCCCATCTTCAACTGGTGCTGCTAAAGCGGTAGGTAAAGTAATTCCTGCTCTTAACGGTCTTCTAACTGGTATGGCTTTCCGTGTACCAACTGCTAACGTTTCTGTTGTTGACTTAACTGTTAACCTTAAAACTGCTGCATCTTACGAAGAAATCTGTGCTGAAATGAAGCGTGCTTCTGAAAACGAAATGGCTGGTGTTCTTGGTTACACTGACGAAGCTGTTGTTTCTCAAGACTTCATCGGTGAAGTACAAACTTCTGTATTCGATAGCGCTGCTGGCCTATCTCTAACTGACAAATTCGTTAAAGTTGTATCTTGGTACGATAACGAAATCGGTTACTCAAACAAAGTTCTTGACCTAGTTGCTCTTATCTCTAAATAAGATCTGACATAGTCAAATTTGTTTACAAGCCTGTATCTCGATACGGGCTTTTTTGTGTCTGTAATTTGTAATAACAAATTTGTATAACTCAATTCCATATCTTGGAACAAGAACGAAATCTAGCGTTATTAAACCAGCAAACAAAGTTCTTGAACTAGTATCTCTAAATAAGATCTGACA